>JBDRFZ010000022.1:0-41112 GCA_043818395.1 Patescibacteria group bacterium | reverse complement strand
CGAACTTTCGCATGGGAAGACAGTTATCGAAAGCTCGCTCTACGCTACGAGATCCTTTTTGAAACACATTTGGGTTTCAAATATCTCGCCTACTCACTGATGAACTTGAAGGAATATGTTTGAAACTCGCTATGGGTTCTAATTAAGATGATACTATCAAAGACGCATAAATAACGCAAATTTTCAAAGTATAAAGCACCGCCTCATCCTGTAAGAGTCGCCTTAATACGCCTCACGCCGGCGGCCACGGCTTCTTCTTTCAAAATATTAAACCTGCCTAATTCTCCTGTATGTGAAACATGCGGACCGCCGCAAATTTCTTTTGAAAAATCACCGATACTATAAACATTTACGATATCTCCATATTTCTGATCAAATAGGCCGATGGCGCCGCTCTGTTTAGCTTGGGCCGGCGTCATTTCGCTCTTAGTTATAACCAAATCACGATTTATAACATCATTGACTATCTGTTCAACGCGTTTAATTTGTTCCTCGGTTAATTTTTGGGGGTGCGTAAAATCAAAACGTAACCTTTCACCTGTTATATTTGAACCTTTTTGAGCTATGTGATCGCCTAAGACCTCTTTAAGAGCCCGGTGCAAAAGATGCGTCGCCGTATGCAATCTTGTTGTTTCGACCGAGCTATCGGCTAAACCGCCTTTAAACATCCCTGCAGACGCGGTACGTGAAAGTTCCTGATGTTTTTTAAATTCCTGCTCAAAAGCCTCTCTGTCGATTTTAATCCCCTTTTCTTTCACTAGTTCTTCGGTCAGCTCCAGTGGAAAACCATAAGAAGAAAACAACGCAAAAGCCTGCTCCCCGGAAATTGTGGTGTCTTTTTGTAATATTTTCTCCAATACTTTTATGCCTTTTTCCAGCGTTTTAGCGAATTTTTCTTCTTCCTTTGATATCTCTGAAAGTATCTTTTGGCGGTTTATTTCCAACTCGGTGTAATTATCACAAAATTGATTGATTACTTCTTGGGCGATATCTGCTAAAAATAAAGTGTCCATACCCACTCGTCGACCTTCACGAACTGCCCGACGCAATAAGCGACGGACTACATACCCCTGACCGATATTAGACGGGGTAACGCCACTTTGATCACCGATCAAAAAAACCGCCGCTCGCACATGATCCGCGATAATCCTGAAAGAACGCATTACTTCGTCTGATTCACCGTAACGTCTGGTGCATTTTTCTTCTATACTATGTATTACTCTGGCAAATCCTGCAGTACGAAAAATGTCCGGGTCATCCGACAGGGCTGCCGCGATACGTTCCAAACCTCCGCCAAAATCAACGTTTTTTTGTTTTAATAATTCAAATCCAGTTTCTGTTTTGACATATTCCATGAATACGTTATTGCCAATTTCCAAAAAACGACCGCAATCGCAGTTTACGTGGCAGGGGTTTGAGCTCCATGGAGATTTTTCGTGTAGTTTGCGTTGCGCTCCAAAATCCCAAAACATTTCCGAATCCGGACCGCCCGGCTCGCCAACCGGCATTTTTGAGGGAATTCCGGAACGCGACCACCAATTTTTAGTCTCGTCGTAGTAAAAAATCCTACCTCCCTTCATGCCTGCACGATCGGAAAAATCAACGTCCACGGCATCAATGCCGGCCTGCGCGAATTGCTGCTTCCATAGTTCAGCCGATTCTGAATCACGTGGAATTCCAATCGCCTCGTTTCCGCGATACACGGAGACATGAAGATTTTTCGGATCAAGACCGACTCGCTTAGTTAAAAATTCAAACATCCAGGCGATCTGTTCTTTTTTAAAATAATCACCAAACGACCAATTACCCAGCATTTCAAACATGGTCGTATGACGATTATCACCGACTTCCTCAATATCCTGGGCTCTAAAACATTTCTGCGAATCAGCTATCCTTGTACCCATAGGATGTTTTGCCCCCAAAAGATAACAGATCATCTGCTGCATTCCTGATCCGGTAAAAAGAGTAGTGGGATCATTTTCCGGTAAAAGAGAAGATGAGGGTATGATTACATGCCCTTTTTCCTTAAAGAAATCAAAATATTTATTACGAAGTTCTGTGGCGGTCATGGGTCAAAGACTACCGAATTAACATTAATTTGACAATTGAGCATCAGCCTCTGGTACATATTCTTTATGCCCATTCTGTTTTTTGAGGGTATGGTAAATAAGCTCCGCCTGATTAACAAAAACTTTAAGCAGGGACGTGTCTATTTCTTCTGCCAAGGAAGGATCCAGCAAGGTCAATAAAAAAGCCTTCTCGGGAACTTCGCGGTGATCAGACGGTACAACAAAGAGTTTTTTACCGCACTCGGAGGTAATAAAAGCCTGACTTACACCCGTATCATGTATTTGTATTAAATCTTTATTCGAAACTTTCAATGAAGATACGCCCTCCAATGAATGCAGAACCTCATGAGAAGTACGTCCTCTTTCCAAATCTAAAAACCTGACAAAAGCGGTCTTCGTGCCTACGCTGGCGGCAGCGTTCGCTAAAAGCGAAACCAATATATCTTTTGTGAATTTATCTTTTTCAACAATCTCCAACGAAGTTTTATTGGCTATGTTTTTCAAAACATTTACCTGGCGATTTATCGACCCGATGTATTTATAAGATTCTACCAGTTCTCTTTTAATTTTTTCCCGCTCATTTTCAACAACCTCTCTTTCCCTTTCTTTATGCTCTATCAGGCGTTGATACAGGGAAAAAATCAATATTCCGGCCAAACCGAAAACAAATATCAAAAGTTCTTCAACCGTTTCTTCTTCAAAGCTGAAATAGGTATGTTTGATGATTTTAGGGGAAAATACGGCCAATACGAATAAAGTCAAATAAACCAATGAAATCCACTCGATGTGAAAAATTTTATTAATTTTCATAAAGGAAGATTATCCGATTATTTGTTTTTAGACTATTGACTTGTCAATAGTAATAAAAAAATTATAACCCTGATTTAACTATTTTTGATTATTCCTCCACCCAGACACTGATTTTTTTTATATATGACGGCAGACTGCCCGGGCGCACAAGCTTTAACCGGTTTTTTAAAAAGCACTTTTAGATCATGGTTAATATTATTTTTAAAAACAGTTGCCGCTATCGGTTCCTGCCTGTATCTAACCTGTACCAGGCATGATGATGGAAATTCAGGCTCATGACCCGCAATCCAACGCAGATCGCTGATACTGATTTCCTTACTAAACAAAAGCGGATGATTTTCCGAGGGAACGATTGTCAGCGAATTTTTTTCATAATCTTTTCGCGCCACGAACCAGGCATGTCCTTCGCGTGAAACGCGTATATTCTGGCGTTGTCCGATGGTATAAAGATCGAGTCCCTTATGCTCTCCCAGTATCGTACCCTGATCATCCATTATCGAACCGGGTTTGGATTTTATACGATGCCGCAAAAATTTTCCCAGGCTGATTTTTCCAATGAAACAGATTCCCTGGCTGTCGGGCTTGGCGGCAATCGACAATCCCAATTTATACGCTATCTGCCTGACCATTTTTTTATTCATATGGCCAACCGGAAAAAGCGTCCTGCTTAATGCTTTCTGTGAAATTCTATATAAAAAATAAGACTGATCCTTATTTTTATCAAACCCACGCAATAGAACCGCTTCTCCTGATTTGTTGTATTTAACGCGTGCATAATGACCAGTTGCTATAAACCGTGCTTTTATTTTTTTTGCCGCTTCAAAAAATAAACCAAACTTAATTATTTCATTGCATAAAACATCCGGATTAGGCGTAAGTCCTGATGAATAACCTGAAAATAAATCTTCGACAACTTTGGATTTGAAAATTTTTTCAAAATCAAACGTTACCAGGGGAATATTGAGCATTGCGGCAACGCGCATTGCGTCACGACGATCTTCTTTCCAGGTACATTCACCGGTACTTGCATTCCTGGAATCACTCCAGTTTTTAATAAAACCGCCGATAACTTCGTATCCCTGTTTTACGAGTAGTGATGCGGCCACGCTGGAATCAACGCCTCCTGACATTCCAACAAGAACCCTCGTCCCCTTTTTTGCCCTCATCATATATAAACAGCTTATTTTTTTACTGTTTTGATTTGATGGCCAGCTGGCCGCAGGCCGCATCAATGTCCTCGCCAAAACTAACCCGTTCCGTGGTGGTTATTCTCGCCGCCTGCATCTGATTTTTAAATTCTTCGAACCGAATCTTGTTCGTTGCTTTGAATTTTCCAGTGTCATGATATTTAATCAAATTCAAATGATACAAGCGCCGGTTAGCGGCTAAAAGCTCTATAAGCTCATGGACATGCCTTTGATCGTCATTTACATTTTCAATCAGCAGATATTCAAAAAAGATTTTACGATTCGTGATCTCGGCATATTTTTCTATAGCCTTCATGAGCTCGGCTATGGGATATGCTTTGTTTACCGGCATGAGCTGTGACCTGGTTTCGTCGATGGCGCTATGAAGTGAAACAGCGAGATTAACCTGCCAAGGCTCGTTCGCCAGTTTTAAAATTCCAGGAACTATGCCGGAGGTGGATATCGTCATGTGTCTGGCCCCTAAATTCAAGCCATCCGGATCGTTTAATAATTTAACCGCACCGATCACCTGTTCATAATTGTTCAAAGGTTCTCCCATGCCCATAAAAACAACATTTGTAATTTTTGCTCCTGCTTCTTTTAAATGACGCGAAAACCAAATGACCTGCTCGACGATTTCATTTGTGTTCAGATTCCTTTTAAAACCCATGGACCCGGTGGCGCAAAATGCACAACCCATGGGGCAACCGACCTGGCATGAAACACAAACCGTGTTCCTGCCGTCTTCATGGCGCATCAACACGGACTCGATGCGCGAGCCGTCAGAACAAGAAAATAATTTTTTTACGGCGCTGCCATCCTTTGCCGTTAAGGTCTTTATTTCATTCAAAGCGTCCCACGGTATTTGATCTTTAAGATAATTACGCAACGCTTCCGGATATGTCGAAAGGCTGTCCCAGCCTTTTTGAAACTCTACGTAAAAAGATCGCTTGGCTTGAGACAAACGATAACCGGGTTCTTTTTTATCTTTTAAAGCCTTTTTAAGCGATAAAATATCCATACTTATATTCTCTAATTCGGTGGAGTTTAATTTAACTAAATTCACGGTCCCGCAATGACTGCTACTGTTTGCGACTCATGTAAGCACCTGTTAAAACCCTACCGCAATTGCCAACTATAAGCTTTATATGCCCAATTAGCAAGAGACTTGGCCGTAGCAAAGGAAGCATCCCGTTCAGGCGAGCCAAGGACAATGACATAAAGCGCGGGTTTAGATGTAACTATTGGGTACGCCCTCATTTTTACTATCAGATTATATCTGGATTCATACAAAAAACCGGTTTTTCCACCTAAAACCCAGACATCCGGATCAACCGTTAAAAGCGTATTCGTATTGATGATTTTTTTGACTTCAGAAGTGTTTCTGATATTAAAATTGTAACTCGCTGTAGTCGCTGCACGACGTATGGCATATGTATTAAACGCCGCCCTGGCCATAGTGACCGCATCGTATGCGGTAATGGTATTTTCAGGATCCATGCCTGAAGGCTCGACAAAATACGAACTATTCATGCCGATTGCCTTGGCTTTTTTATTCATCCGACTGACAAAATTATCCATGCCTAAGCCGCTCAACCTGGCCAGAGCCATAATAGCGTTATTCGCGCTGCCTACTATGCTTGAATAAAATAAATCCTGAATTGACATGGATGCATTTGAAGCTACACGAAGCCTGCCGCCACCGACTTCATCCTGCGGTTTTATCGAAACAACGCGGGACCAATTCGGTCTTCTATCCGTTATGACTAAAGCGCTCATGAGCTTGGTCAGGCTGGCTGCCGGCCATTCAATATCAGGCTTATAGGCGTATAAACGTTTTCCGGTCGTGACATCAACCACCAGAGCGGAAGCGAATTCATCATCGTTTCGATCGTAGATCTGTGCTCCCGGATTCAGAACCGGTGTTTTGATTGCTGCGTTCGCGCCTAAAGGAAACCAGGCGCTCAAACTTAACGTCACGAGTATTTTTATTTTGTTTGTATTAAAAATATGCTTCATATTATCCGACTATGGTAACAGGTGTCCCGATGTCCACCCAATCATATAATATCTTCGCCTCGCAGTCGCCAAGCCTTACGCAGCCATGTGAAACGGGTATACCAAGATGATCGGCGCCTTCTTTTTTTCCGCCAGGCCATTCCGGTAGTTCATGGATACCGTGTCCGCTTTTCGTGAATTGCATCCAATACGGCATCCATAATCCTGCCATTTTTGACCAGGCTCTGGGAAGCTTGTTCAAGATTTTAAATTCTCCGGTTGGCGTCTGCATGCCTCTTCTGCCCGTAGACACCAAATAGGACGCCAAAACGATACCTCCCAACTGCTGTTCAATCCTCTGTTTTGAAAGAATTATTTTGATCCGTTTTTGCAACGGTACCTGCCGGGTCGAAGTCGGAGAGAAACCCAGGGCAACTTCTTTTTCATCCATATAGCCATCGCCATCCGAATCCGCGTTTTCCGGATTTGTTCCGAACAGGAATTCCAATCTGTCGTTTAAACCGTCTTTATCAAAATCACTATTAAATAATACACCCTTGCCAAGCGGATTGTTACCGGTTTCAATTTCCAATTTATCCAAAAAACCGTCGCTATCCGTATCTTTTTTATTAGGATTTGTTTTAAAAATTACAACCTCCCAATAATCGCTTAAACCGTCCGCATCTGAATCATTTGTCTTTTCACTCCCGGTTAAAACAAGGCTTTCGGCGCTGACTGACTTGATGCAGGTAAAACCCGTTCCCAGAAACACTGCGACGGCGAAAATTAAAAAAATCCTGGTATGACTCCACATGTTTAAAAAAAATTATAAACGTATTGTTTTAAGTAGCCAGTCGGCTATCTTTGTTTTCAGATTTTTATCCGCTTCCAGGATCTCGGTGCCGTGCCCGGCGCCTTTATAGGGTATAAAAATCTTGTCTGTTACCGGACTTTCTTCGTATAATCTCCTGCTTCCCTCAAAAGACTGCACATCATCCTCTGATGACACGATAAACAATTTTTGATCAGTTTGCAAAAAAGGCGAGCTTTTTAGGATTTGCAGGCCATGATAATCAAGGCCCGGCGAAAGCAAAGCCGCACCAACCAGTTCCGGTTCTTCTGTGAGCATTTTTACGCATAAATTAGCGCCAAAAGACGCGCCGCAAAGGTTGATTTGTTGAGGCTCCATGCCTCTTTCCCTGATCCAGTTAAACGCACCCATGACATCCATGATCTTGGCTTGATGCTCTTCGTCTTTAAACAGGCGGTAGTTCAACTTTTTCCCATCAGCCGATATGATGCTCTCGCCATGACCTCTCATATCTATGGCTAATGAAGCTAATCCCTTTTTAGCTAGCTGATCCTGCATCTGTTTCCACGAGC
The DNA here is from genome assembly GCA_043818395.1 of Patescibacteria group bacterium. Lineage (GTDB taxonomy): Bacteria > Patescibacteriota > Patescibacteriia > 2-12-FULL-60-25 > 2-12-FULL-60-25 > JBDRFZ01. The sequence goes on along the minus strand of JBDRFZ010000022.1, from coordinate 33,665 downwards.
TTTTATCCGATCGCATCATGTGCAACAAAATTACCGCGCCGGCAACGGTCGGTGCCGCCTGCCACTCTCCGACAATAGTAACCCCGTCCAGAGTGGCAAAAGAAATTTTTTCCGGCATAGTTTTAGAAAATTATTTTTTGACCCGGTTTTAACGCGCTCCCCGTTTGATCTTCTTTAGCCGGATGATCATTATCAAAATCCAAAGAATCGATATTTTCATTGTCTGGCATTATGACGATCTCCGGTTTTTCTTTTATGGATTCGGGTTTCTGAAAAGCCGGGGAACTTTTAAAGATGGTTTTCAGTGCATTTACATCATCAGGTCGAATCCTTCTTTCAGGCCTCTGCGCCAAAGCAGACGAGGTTCTTAATGGCGGCTTAAAATCACGATTCGCCGGTTTTGGCTTGCGTTTTCTTTTTCTTTGTCCATCAGTTATTTTTTCATGTCCGGCCCCACTGGAGACGCTCTCTATCCGGCCGGTCTCGTCATGCGTTAATTTTGCTTTATTTTTTTCGAGCGGAACTCCTTTTGATCTTTGGATCTCCTCCAGCAGGCTGAAATTATCTTCTTCTGCTGATTCACCGTGAGTAATTTTTATTGACGATTTTTGCCTCTCTCGATCCGGTGCATTTTGGATAATCCTTGGTCTGTTCGTATGTGCCGTCGGTTCGGAATTCATGCTCGGACGTTCAACAACCGCTTCTTCAAAAGTCTTACGTAAAATATTTTCTTCCTTGTTGGTGGGTGCTACTTCCTCGATTAAAATTTCTTCATCTTTCAGATTTTTTGTCGCGGGCACAAAGGCCGTTTTGATAAAACTCGATTTTGTCTTTCGTTCTTCTCTGACTAAAGGCAGGCACTCGGCGCAAAACATCGGCCGCGTCGTGTCAAGTTTGATCGGCATTTCCCATATTTTGCCGCAACGTGAACAGGTATGCGGAAATTTGGGCTTGTCTTTCTTTTTTCCTTCCTGCGATTTTGTGATCGACGCCATTCTCTCCGGTGAAATGCGCAGATATTCCTTATCACCCTGAACCCAATTATCTTCTTCGTTAATTGATTCTGCGGGTTTTATCTGTTCTTCGGATTTTGTTTGCTTTTCCAATTTTTCTTCATCAGTCAGTATTTCCGGATAATCCAATTCGGACGAGGTGGCAACTTCCATCCCGCTCCAGCGTAAAACCTTTTCTTCGATGAGCGCCCTGTGTTCAGCGTATCGTTCTCGTGATACGGCAATAACTTTATCGTTGTTTCCCGTATGTTTAGCGATTCTGGGCAGGGTTGAAGCCGAAAAAGGCTGAGTCGCCGCGCCGTCAACCATCAACTTCAGGTAGACCTGATATTTTGCGAGATTCACCAAATCTTCCGGCGTATAAACCGGCAGAAATTCATTTTCCATGAAAGCCGCGTCATCCGAGCCGACGCGAAAAGTCGCAATGGTTCCCACGTTGCCAAAAACAGCCCAACAGACCTCTTCCTCCAGCTGTTTTATATATTGGTGGGCAACGATCAGATTCAGATGATATTTGCGTGCTTCAGATAAAATATTGGCGAATGACTCGGTAGCAAAATTCTGGAATTCGTCGACGTAAAGGTAAAAGTCACGCCGGTCGTCTTCCGGGATATCGACCCTCTCCATGGCCGCCAGCTGAAGTTTGGTAATCAACATACCGCCCAAAAGCCGCATATTGTCTTCGCCGATCCGTCCTTTTGACAAGTTGACGATCAGAATCTTTCCGTTATCCATAATATCGCGCAAATCGATCGTGGATTTGACCTGCGCCACGATATTGCGGATGATCGACGCCGACAAAAATTGTCCGACTTTATTTTGGACGGGAGCGATGGCTTCGGTGGCGTATTTCTCCGACCATGACGTAAATTCCGCCACCCAGAAGGTCTTGACGATCGGATCCCTGATTTTAGCGATCACGCGTTGACGATACTCGCGATCGACGAGCAGACGGTTGATACCGAGCAGTGTGGCGCCGGGATAATCAAGTAACGCCTGGATGCAATTTTGTAAAATATATTCCATGCGCGGACTCCAGACATCCGGCCAGATTTTCTTAAAAACTCCCATCAACCCGTCGCGCACCAAATGCTTCTTGCCTTCATCGACTGTTTCCAGAATATTAAAACCCACCGGAAATTCCATGTCCGCAGGATTAAAATAAACAACGTCGTTAATTCTGTTTGAAGGAATAAAGTCTAAAATCTTTTCTGCCGTATCACCGTGCGGATCAATATAGCAGACTCCATGGCCGGCTAAAATATCAGACATGACCATGTTTTCAAGAAGCTGCGTCTTGCCCATGCCGGTTTTACCGACGATGTACATATGGCGCCTCCGGTCTTCGGTTTTAATGCCAAAACGCCGACGGGCATTTCTAAAATTAGTCTCGGCGAAAATCGTTATTTCGTTTTCATGATCATGATTGTATTTGATGGGCATAGAGGAAGGTACGTGCAAGGTGCAAACCCGGATTTAAACAAATGGTATGTTACTCGGCGGCTCGGAACGTTTTGATTCCGTTTTCTTTAACTGTGGCGTTTTTACTTGCAATGAATGCGGAAAATGCCAAAGCGTTGCCAATTCTTCAGTGCTCATATGAAAAGTCTTGGTGCCGCTCCAATCCGAGCGATTGCGATATGACATGACCAGACGTTTTTTTCGTCCGTTATTACGCTGGGCTTTAAAAAACCACAGTGCGCCGTTTACTCCGACTTTTTTGGTTTCCGGCTTCAGCGACTGGAGATTATTTGTATTGAATTGTTTGATTGCTCCGATAAACGGATTCACGATCCTTGGTTTGGACATTACTTGTTTTTTTGCAATATACATGAACCTGATTTTACACAAGTAAACTATTTTCGACATTTTGTTCTCTATAGCCTCGATAACCAATCTTTCTCCCGGAGTTATCCTAAACATAGCTGGAAATTCTTCTTTTTTAGCCTTGGTCTCACCTGCTCCCATGCCGACCAGCTGCTCCAATACATAGCCCGATGTTTTAAGCGGAAAATCGACTGCTTTATCCAAAATAGTACGAGGCGGTTCGACTTTTTGACCGGTCATTTTTTTTACCACTAAATCTCCCTTCTTTTTAAATTCTTTCTGATCGATTGGTTTGATCAACATTTGAAACCACGCTTGTTCACCCGGACCAAGTCTTGCAAAACTTTCAAGCAATGCAGATATCGGATCCTTAAATTCCATAGAAACCTTGTCTTCGAAAAAAGTGTAAGTTTTTAATGGGTAAATATCCGGTTTAACTGGTACTAATTCAAAACCATAAGCATCCATCTCCTCATCAGGATAATTGATTGGAACTTTTCTGGCGTAATCCTCTACTTCGGTTATTTCGGCGTCCGGATATTGCGAATACACGGCCGCCTCGACCAGATCACGCAAAATCCTGGTTGTTCTAATTAAAAACTGAATTTGTCCGTCTATTGAGATTATTTCGCAGGAAATATTATCTTGTGTACGTCCCACGATCCATTGTTCAGTCCAAGTATTCGACTGATGTCCTCCGGCCAGATAAGAAAACATATTCTCCACCGCTCGCGGTCCCTGTTCGTGAGTTCGCGGAATATCCAAAGCCAGAACCACGAACTGTTTTTTTGCGGTATAAATATTCTGTCTCCAAACTACCCAGCTTTTTACAAGCGCCCAGATCATGAAAATGATTAAAATGATCCAACCGCCATTGGCCATAAAAAACCACATAGCAGTGAACGGATTGTCTCCGATCTTATCGATAAACGACCAATCTATTTGAAAATATTCATCCATGTATTAGATGGCTTAATTATAGCAAATTTTACGCCAAGTGGCAGTACTATTCGGAACATGATGGCATCTGTTACGACAAATCCCGCATAAGCGCGGGATTATCAGCTAACCGGGTCATTTTTTTGCGAGTATCTTGTCTATTTCCTCTCCTTACGCCTGCTTAATCTGTACCAGGTTACGAGCGCCGGAGAAACTACGAATATCGATGAATATGTACCAGTAATAATACCTACGATCAAAGCCAGGGCAAAATATTTTATGGATTCTCCGCCGAATAAATACACGGCCGAAAGCGTCAATATCGTAGTGAGAGAAGTGTTTAACGAACGTAGCATTGTTTGTTTAATGGATTTTTCCACGATATCCTCGAAAGCACCGCTCATTTTTTGCAAATTTTCTCTGACGCGATCCAAAACCACAATCGTATCGTTGACTGAATATCCCATAATCGTCAGTACCGCGGCGATGAATGGCGTTCCGACTTCTATGTTTTGGAATTTACCAAGCAGGGCAAATAAACCAATCGGGATTATGACGTCATGAAACGATGACATGATGACCAGTAAACCGTATTTCCAACTTTGGACGGGTGTTGAAACTTTGCGGAAAGAATAGGCGATAAAACAAAGAATAGCGATAAAGACGATGACGAGTGCTGACATGGACTTCTGTCTGAGCTCTACACCTACAGATGGACCGATGGCGTTATATTGCAATTCAGTCGTGGCTCCGAAATTCGTATTTAACGCCTCGAGAATGCTTATATGAACATCTTCGTCAATTGTTTTCATCCTGATGTTCATATCCGTATCACCAACCGGCTGGATGGTTATGGAGCCGAGATTGAATTCAGAAATTTTACTTTCAACATCCAATGCTCCTGGCCTGTTTTCAAAACGCACAGACATCATGGTTCCGCCCGTAAAATCGATTCCCTGTTTAAGGCCGAAAACCGCCAGGCAGGCTATCGCACCGCCAACCAAGAAAAAGGAGAAAATGTAGAATAGGATCCTATTTTTAACGATATTCATATTTCTATTTGTTACCGCCTTTTGTTGAGCTTAAAAAAAACCAAGGCGCTAAATCAGGAAGTTTCGTACCTGAAACAAAACGCAATATGGTTCTGGTCACAAAAATGGTGGTGAAAAGCGACATAATAATACCGATTGCGAGCGTCAGCGCAAAACCCTTGATAATTGACGAAGAAAACCAGTAAAGCACGGCGCAGGATATGAGCGTGGTCGAGTTGCCGTCACGAATCGAAGGCCAGGCCCGTTTAAAAGCCTCTTCGAGTGCCTGCCGCATGCCTTTGCCGCTCTTTAATTCTTCTTTCAAGCGTTCAAAAACCAGGACATTAGCATCCACTGCAATACCAAGCGAAAGAATAAAACCCGCAATTCCGGCCAACGTTAGGGTTACCGGCAACATTTTAAAGATAGAAAATGACAGGCCTACATAAAGCGCCAACGAAATAACCGAGATAAGACCTGGCAGGCGATACCAAAACAACATAAATAAAGCCACGAAGATGAAACCGAAAATTCCGGCTTTCATTGATTTATTAACCGAATCAGCTCCAAGCGTCGGCCCGACTGATTGCTGGGCAATTAACTTGATCGGAACAGGCAGAGCACCAGACTGCAACCTTTGCGCTAATAATTTAGCTTCCTTCACTGAAAAATCTCCGGTTATTACAGCCTTGCCCCCGGTAATTTCGTTTTGAACGGTTGGGATGGATATAGCTTGGTCATCAAGGAAGATTGCGACCGGTTGTCCCACGTTTCTTTTTGTAATCTCCGCAAACAATTTACTGCCTTCGTCGTTAAACTGAAGTGCCACCTGCGAAGCCCCTGTGTTTTGGTCAAAATCCAGTTGCGCCCTTTCAAGCTGCTTACCCGTTAAATCTGTATTTTTCCATTCACTCTGGGGAGGTACGATATCCGTATCGACAATCTTCTTGTAAAACATGGCCCTGACCTTCACGTCAGAAGTCATACGTTCATCTTCTTTGTAAATTAAATGGAATCCGAATGGTGTTTCAACAACATCGGAGATTGCACCTTTTGTTAACGCCAAAGCCGGTTCTTCGAATTCAGCGACCATTACTCCTTTCCCAAACCAACCCAGATCACCCCCTGATTCATTAGCGCCTGGCTCATCTGAATATTTTTTAGCTAATTCCGTAAAATTTTCCCGCGTCACCTCTTTGCGGATATCTTCGATTTTTTTTCTGGCATCCTCCTTGCTAGTCGTATTCTCAGCCGGTGCTCCGGTTGCTCCTGCGTATTGAACCAGAATATGTGCGCCCTTCATCTCTATTCCTGCATCTTTTTTTTCTGTGACCTGCGCAATCACGAAAGTATTGGACAATTCAATGATGCGAGGCACTACTTTTTCAGCTTGCTCGTCCTTTATATTTTCGTAAAGTTCGGAATAATCACTTGAATCCTTAATAAAACCCAAATCTCCACCTAAAGCTTTTGAAGCTTCATCCGACGATGAAGTTTTTGCTAAATCTTCCAAAGAAAATGGATCTTTAATCACTCCCGCTAAATCCTTTTCTACTTTGCTCTTCGTGGCGGCATTTTCCTCTTCCATCTTTTTTCTTTCTTCGTCAGTCAGGCTTCGAGGCTTGTCCGTGTTTTTTTCTTTGAATTCCAATATCGGTGTTTCTCCGATCAATTTAATAGCCTGGTTCACATCCCTTATACCCGCTAATTCCACTGAAACACGCCAAGCATTTCCTACCTGTGCCGTTTGGATAAGAGGCTCTGAAACGCCTAAAGTGTTTATTCTCCTTTCGATAACATCGCGCACGCCCTCCAAGGCTCCAGCACGCTCTGTCGAATCCACTCGACTCATATCAGCCTCATACTCGAGCCTTGTACCTCCCTGTAAATCAAGACCTAGAACAAAACTTTTCTCGATATGGCCTAAATTTAGGCCAAAAGTGGAATTTAAAAAATCAATAGTCTTATTAGCCGGCGGCGGATAAGCGATCGCTAGACAGGCGACCGCCAAAATACCTAGTATTATTAAACGCTTTTTGATAGCCGGACGCGACATCAGGGCTGTTATCGGTTTTGACATAGTTATGAATGACGCCAATTTTATGCGCAAAGCTTAAATAATTCAAGGAGTGGGATAATCCGCTTGTTAAAATGCCCTTAAGGCAGCAAAAATCAAATTTGCCAGCCGTCTCGGATCATGCCTTGCTATGGCCGCATCTTGCCATAAATCGGCGGCTATAAATCTCGGATCGTTATCAAATTCCTTGGTCATGAGTATGGGTTTTTTTGATTCAGCTTCATACTTTTCCAATCGAGAATCAGCCGGGATGCTGTCATTCATGATTATATGGTCGATTGGCCGACCAATATATGATTCTATTTTTTGAATCATCGTATGAATTGAATAATCTTTCATCCCGGCACCTTCGGTAAATAAATTACAAATATAAATTATCGGCGACCTTGAATTGCCAATAGCCTGGCTCACGCCGGCAGGCAAAAAATTGGGCAGAATGCTGGTGTAAAAACTTCCGGGTCCGATACAAAAAGCATCAGCCTGCGAAATCTCCATCAAGGCCTCGGGCGATGACGGTACGGGAGGCTTGAGAAATAATGACTCAACATCATTACCCTCTCTTATTCCTTTATCGACATTAACTTCACCGATAGCCTCAGAACCGTCCTCATATTTACAACATAACGAACTCTGGGCCAGAGTCACCGGAATTACTTTTCCTTTTATCGAAAGAATCTGTCCTAAAGCATCGACTGCTTTTAAATAATCGCCGTAAACCTTTTCAAGTGATAAAAGGAGTAAATTGCCGGCTGTGTGCTCCGAAGCATCCACTCCCTTGATCCGCTTTAAAAGTATTCTTCTGGCGGCGACATCATTTTCCGATAAAGCTAAAATACATTTTAAGATATCCCCCTGGCGGCAAAATGCCGAAACGGTCGCGAAGCTCACCGGAACTCCCGCCGTTATCAAACATATTCACAACCGCCCTAACTTCAATCCAGGGATTTTGCTTCAAGCCTGTTAAAAGCGAGGGCATTCCCGTACCTCCACCAAAACAGATGAGTTTAGTTTTTTTTATGCGCATATATTTTTCGTGTAGCGTGTAACATCCAAACTAAATCATACGTTACACGTTACATGTTATAAGTTGCAAGTTACAAGTTACACGTTCTACACTATCTCCGTTATGTATAAGCTAATTGTTTTCATAGGTCCGACGGGTGCCGGAAAATCCTCACTCATGCTCGAACTGGTACGAAATCTATCAGACCGTCTGGCCATCATTAAATCACTGACCAGCCGCCCGCGACGCGGCAGCGAAGATGATCATTTTTACCAATTCGTGAGCCGGGAAGAAATCGAAAAACGAAAAACAGAAGGAAGAATTTTCCAGGTTACAGAATATGCCGAAAATTTCTATGCCAACGATAAACAGGATATGGACAGGTTGCTTAATTCAAAATACGGCCTGATCGCGCTCGTAGAAGAAAGTATCGCGTGCTTTAAAGACGCCGGTTACGATCTCATCGTTGTCCGTATTAAACCAAAAAACAACCCTGGAGTCTTAGACGCTATACGCACTGCCGAGGATACCAAACATGCCGCTGTTCCGGTAAAAACCGACCTTGAACTTGTAAATTCCTTCAAACCCGGCGGCCGAGAACAAGCCATTCGCCAGTTGTTTGAATTCATCCATAAAACTTTAGTTTAAGAAGCTATTCAATAGAAATTATTTGCAAACCCTTGTCTTTGATTTCTGATTCGGGCCAAAATAATTGATCAATCTTAAAACGATTAACGCAGGTAACCTTCTTTTCAATCTTACGTCCGGTATATTTTTTACTCTCAGGATCCCATTCCTCGAGTACCAATACATCGCCTTCATTTATCTCAAAATCATTTAATCGCAATTCAAATTTCTTTTTGCCTGATGCGACCTCGTTATAATATTCAGGCCATATTTTCTTATGGATGACGCTCATATTTTTTACCAATAATCTGAAACCAGTTTGTTTTTCCTGATGAAGTAACTCCGGAATACACGACTTCCAAATCGACGTCTCGAAAACATGATTCCATTTCATCTTTTGTATAATAACTAAAAAATCTTTCGTAAGGGTAACCATAATCATTTTCGGATACCATTTCTTCTTCTGCCCGACCGGGTTTTATTTCTTTAACCCCGACATAAAAAAACCCGCCACCCCTCAATCTTTCAGCGGCTTTTCTGATACATTCTCCCGCCTCTTTTTTGGGTACATGAAGAAGAACAGCCTGCATGAAAATTCCATCAAAAGAATCTTCAAGTTTGTTTACTTCGTTCAAATCAAGAACCTTGAACGTCCCCGTAGGCACTTCTCTTTCAGCGATCTCTATCATCTTTTCCGAAAAATCGATACCAGTTACCCGCAAACCATGCTCCATTAAATATTTTGATTTAGTGCCTGCGCCGCAACCAATGTCTAACACTGAATCCCCGGCTCGCAGAAATGAAATAAACTTATCCGTTACATGAACCCACCAATCATCCTGTGCATGATCTTTGTGCCAATCTTCGGCAATTGAATTATAAGTCTCTTTTAAATTCATAATTCTTTTTTATCACTCCGCACTCATGTTCCTCCGCGCCTCTGTACGCTCTTTATTCAAACGTTCCGTAAAACCGCCCTCTTTTAAAAATTGCTCCTCAAGCGCCTTCAGCTGTCGATCAAGTAAATAGCTTGCTTGATGAATCAGACAGATAATGGTATCCGCCGCACTTTCCAGCTCTGAAAGATAGGTCTTATAGGTCTCATAGGACCTATCTTTTTGGAAAGCGAGTGCTCGTACTTTTTTAGATACTTCATGATCCTTGCCCCATAGCTCGAATTTGCGCTGACGTAAAAAATCTTCAAAATCAAGCAACAGTTCTTCCAGACTGGCACGCGCCACATTCACGAGCTTAATTTCGGTTTTCTTGGATGTCCCGGAAGCTTGGCATCCTTCCGCGATATTCTGCCTTCCTGATCTCGCCGCCTGCACCATCTGATCCCGCATTCTGTGTTCCCGTACAAAACGGCCACAAAATTCCACCGTAAAATCATAAACCAGCGTTGACGTCTGAAAAGATTTTAGATCACGGTAGCCACCATGCTTTGGAATTAGCGACATAGGTCTTATCGGTCCTATAAGTCTTATTAGTCCTATTTCCCATGGCACCTCTTATATTTCTTTCCGCTTCCGCAGGGGCACGGGTCGTTGCGTCCGACTTTTTCGAATTCTTTTGATGAACCGGCTTCATCTATTCCACCGGCATCGCCGACTTTTGCCGGACCTGCTAAAACCAAATTTTTGCCGCGCATATGGGTTTGTAATTCCTGTTCCGCAACTTCCTGGGCGATCTGGATTTTAAAGATAGCATTGGCAACGTATCTATCAATATTAGCGAGAAGCTCGCTCCACATGCGATAAGCTTCTTTTTTATATTCAACGAGCGGATCATGCTGGCCGTAGCCCTGGAGCCCGATGCCGCGCCGCAGATAATCTATGGCGTCCAAATGATCAACCCAAAACATGTCGATTGATTGCAGTAAAACCGCTTTTTCGATTTCCGCCATTTGAACCGTTTTACCAACTTTTTCTTCTGTTTCTGTGTATGCTTTCTGTGCCAAATCCATAAGCCCCTCAATGATTGCGGTCCTTTTGGCGGCGATATCCGCACGCCCTTCGAATTCCGTATCAATAAGTTTCAGCTTGCCTTTAACGTCAACAAACGAAGGCAAAAGCGCGGCCGCGGCACGTTCAATTTCTTCAATATTCCAGGCCTCTGGCATTTCTTCCGGAGTGTGAAACAATACAGACTGTTCTATTTCACGCTCCACGGCCTGCATAACCTGTTCTTTGAGCGGCCTCTCGCCTTCTTCTGTCGCCTGGTTCGCTGATTTAAGGATATTGCGCCGGCGAATATATATAGCCGTTCGATGCTTGTTTAAAACATCATCGTATTCGAGTAGGTGTTTGCGGATATCAAAGTTATGGCCTTCAACTTTTCTTTGTGCAGATTCAATGGCTCGCGAAAGCATTTTGCTTTCAATGGCCTGATCATCGGGCAGACCCAACATATCCATACGCTTCTTCATTTTATCCGTACCAAAAATCCGCATCAGGTCGTCTTCCATGGAAACGAAAAATTGAGTGGAGCCGGGATCGCCTTGTCGCCCGGAACGGCCTCGAAGCTGGTTATCGATGCGTCTGGCCTCATGCCGCTCAGTACCCAAAACATGAAGGCCTCCCAAGGCTTTTACTTCTTCAGCCTCTTTTGGATCAGGCGGATTGCCGCCCAAAATGATATCCACACCGCGTCCTGCCATGTTGGTTGCAACCGTGACCGCACCACGACTGCCGGCCTGAGCCACGATTTCACCTTCACGTTCATGGTTCTTGGCGTTTAAAAGATTGAACGGCACGCCTGATTGTTTTAAGAGCTCGGCCAATAATTCATTTTTCTCGATAGAAACCGTGCCTACTAAAACCGGCTGTCCTTTTTCGTGGCGTTCTTTTATTTCGTTAACAACGGCTTGAAATTTTCCGAGTTGAGTTTTATAAACTCGATCCGGCGCATCGGCGCGCTGGGTCGTCATATTCGTCGGAATCGTTAAAACTTCGAGTTTATAAATTTTATGAAACTCCTCGGCTTCGGTTACGGCCGTACCGGTCATGCCGGCCAGTTTGTTGTATAGACGGAACAGATTCTGGAACGTGATCGTTGCCATGGTGCGTGATTCGCGCTGAATATTGACGCGCTCCTTGGCCTCGATGGCTTGATGCAATCCTTCTGAATATCGACGACCCTGCATGAGTCGACCCGTAAATTCATCGACGATTATAACCTCGCCGTCTTTAACCACGTAATCACGGTCCAGTTTAAATAAAACATTGGCCCGCAAAGCCTGCTCAAGATGATGAACCATCTGCATACCGCCGGCCACGTAAAGATTTTCCACACCTAAAAGTTTTTCGACTTTAGCGATACCACCTTCAGTCAAAGTCACGGCGCGCAATTTTTCGTCTACGTTATAATCGGTATCAGCATCGAGACGTGTCACCAATTCCGCGAACCGGTAATAGAGCTCTGCGGCTTCTTCGGCTGGCGCGCTTATGATAAGCGGGGTTCGCACTTCGTCGATCAAGATCGAGTCGACTTCATCGATGATGGCGTAATTCAATTCACGTTGAACCATTTCTTCCTCGCGCGTCACCATGTTGTCGCGCAGATAATCAAAGCCGAATTCGTTATTTGTGCCGTAAGTAATATCCGCCGAGTACGCCTCGCGCCGGCTGACCGGACGAAGATAATCCATATCCACTTTGAATGATCCGGTTTCATCTCGCCCCTCGTCATGCGTTGGTTCCGCTTTAAAATCAGGATCATAGACAAAACCGCCTTCGTGCTGAATACAACTCACCGAAAGCCCAAGAGCATGATATATCTGACCCATCCAAACCGTATCGCGTCGCGCCAGGTAATCATTGACCGTGATCAAATGCACGCCGCGGCCGGTTAAAGCATTCAGATAAACCGGCGCAACGGCAGTCAACGTTTTTCCTTCACCGGTACGCATTTCCGCGATCATGCCGCGATGCAAAGCTATGCCACCAATCAGCTGGACGTCATATTGACGCTGTTTCAACTTTCGCTTTGACATCTCGCGTACTACGGCAAAAGCCTCCGGCAAAATATCGTCCAATGATTCGCCTTTGACCAAACGCTCCTGGAATTCCTTAGTTTTATCCTTCAAACCATCATCAGCCATGTTTTGAATTGATGTTTCTAAAACGTTAATTCGTTGGACTAATGGTTTGATTTTCTCTATTTCTTTGGCATTCGGATCGCCAAAAAGTTTGTTTATAAAGCTCATAATGCAGGCGCATCATAGCGTTTATCGCCCATCTGAGCAAGGGACGCGCTTATTGACAAACGCGTCATTTTTGATAAGTTTCGTTTCAAGCGAAAGGTTGATAAAAACAAAAAGAAGGTTGAAATGGATTACGTTTTATATTGTACGCTCCTTGAACATTTAGATGAGCAGTTGCGCTTCAAAGCCGCAAAATCACTCCCCGAGCCCTGGCGTAGCCAGCAACTCGCCATAATGCTTGAAGCTAGCATTAAAAGTGGGGTCTTGAAAAATGCTTGCCTCGTAACACAAGCGCTTGGGCGTAAACCTAACGCCGCAGAACTTAAGCGCATCTTGAGTAAGCAATTGCGTCGCAGGAGATACGATGAAGTTTACGTAACCGCACTGCAATTACCTGAACCAGACAAATCTGAATGCCTACTTCAGATCCTCAATCTTGAGGTGGATGACGGTAGGATTATCGATGCCAAAAAAATCGCCCTGTCGCTCAGCGAACCCACACGAACAAGAGTGATCAGCCAAATTATTACCAAGATGTTGGCCCTCGGACGATTCGATGAGGCTCGACGAACATCTTGCGAATTGTCCGAACCCGAACGAACCGCCTGGCTTATCAAAATACTAGAAATGGAAAAAGCTGGCGGAAGGCTCGACGAAGCAAAAAAAACAGCAAAACTGCTGGGTCGCGATCTTTCAGATGAAGAATTAGAGCTAGTTCTAGAGAAACAAATCATCGGAGGATGTTTATATCATGCAACGTGGACAGCAGATGCGCTTAAAGAGCCCAAGCGATCCGAACAACTTATACGGATTCTCGAGATGCAGCTTCAAGGAAATATGCTTCAAGAGGCCTCTACTACTGCAAACATACTTCCAGAACCGCAACGCACAGAACGTCTCACGCGAATGCTTGAGCAGCTGATCGAGGTAGGGCGACTCGGTCACGCTAGTTTTACTGCGAATCGACTTTCTCGTGAATTAACAACCCATGAACTGCGGCTAATTCTGCAAAAACAGATAGCGCAAGAAAGACTACACGAGGCTCAAGCGACGGCTGCAAAATTTGATGACCCGGAAAAATCTGAAGCGCTCGCTATAATTCTAGAAAAAACTATTGCCCTGGGAAGACTCGAGGAAACGCTATACGTCGCAAAGCTATTAGAACACGAACTAACCGGCGAAGAGCTCGAAAGGATCCTTAGGAGGCAAATCGAACAAAACCGCTTCCGCGAAGTCAACCGGACAGTTGAATTACTACTCGGTTAACTTCCGCCCATCTACTAACGACTTCCCTGACTACCCGGGAAGTCGTTTTGATTAGTTCCGAATTTCTGACGGCTGGTCTTCTATTTAACTCTGCCGATCTTTTATCTTTTTTTCTTTCATCTGCGCCAAAGTTTCGCGTAAATGGTCTCTGACTTTATCAATAGCTTTATAAAGATCTTCTGCCGCTCTCTCAACTTTAATCACATCGCCTTTAAGTTCTAAAACAGCCGCGCAATTCATGATCTTGCCTTTGTTGTGATGATTGCTCTCTTTTCCCAAATCCACGTCAATTTGCATAATATCGCCCGTAAATTTATCAAGCGACGTAAATTTTTCTTCCACGTATTGCTTTATAGCTGGTGTCAGTTCCATGTTTACAGCGCGAATGTTGATGTTCATATATCTTTATTATTCACGAATAGTAGTCTTTTAGCAATCTATAGGATGATGAGTGCTCCCTAAAACCCCAAATATTGAATCTCATCCTCAAGCATGATCCCGAGCTCATCGCGTACTTTCATTTTAACCAAACTTGAAAGCGCAAGCACATCCTGCGCTCTGGCACCGCCTAGATTAACTAAAAAATTACCATGCGCTTGGCTCACTTGCGCCTTGCCGATGGTTTGACCCTTCAGCCCAAGCTTGTCGATAAGCCAGCCTGCGGCTATGCGTTTATTGCCCAGCATGTCAGTCGGAATTTCGTCCCCCTGGCGTTTTAAAATATCGAGCGCTGACTCATCTATATATACAAAATTCTTGAACAAACAACCGGCGCTGAATTCACCCTGCGGTTGGGATTTTTTTCGTTTTTCCATAAGCTCCTGAATCGTTGCTTTGATCTTGGCTTTATCGCCCGGCTGCAACTTCAAAGTCACAAATAAAATAATGAACGGCTCATGTTTAAACCGGCTGTCGCGATAATCGAATTTACAATCCGCGTTAGATAAGACTTTGCGCTCTGAATTTTTTACATCATAAACTTCGACCGAGGAAACAATGTCTCTCATCTCTCCTCCATAACACCCGGCATCGCCGAAAACCGCACCGCCGATGGTTCCGGGCATCGTGGCACCCCATTCAAAACCCGTAAGTCCGGCGTCAGCTGCCACTTGAGAAACAAACGAAGTAAAAGCACCAGCCGCAGCTTTGACTTTGGTATCTTGAATTTCCACGGTACGATCCGCGACCTGGATAATTACGCCCTCATAACCGTCATCCGAAACCAAAAGATTTGAACCTCCGCCAAATACAAACCAAGGAATCTGTAATTCCCGTGCTTTGCTTATAGCCGCAACGACTTCATCAGCGGTCTTCGCAACAAAGTAGAGTCGAGACGGCCCGCCGATCTTCAAACTCGTATGCGCTCCCATGGATTCATTTTCGAGAACCGCAGGAAACGCGTCTTTAAAATCTTTAATTTGTTGATCGGTAATTGGTTGCATATTTTTAAAATTCAATTTTATTTCGTATCGCCGCATCAATATCCCCGGCTCCCATATAGATGACGACATCACCGGGCTTCATTAAACTTTGAACTTTTTCCACTGCTTCGGCCGGGTTTGGCGCATATTCGACGAGACGCTTAATTCCGCTATCCGTATCCCACTTCACGACTGCCTCGACGAGATTTTTTGACGAAACATCCGCATCAGCAACCTCATCCCGTCCGGCCACGTCATAAACCTCACATAAAACTAAAACGTCTGCCAAATCGAATGATGATACAAAGTAATCAAATAAATTACGCGTACGATTCCTATGATGCGGCTGAAAACATAAAACGATTCTTGAGTCCGGGAATGCCTCTTTTACCATCTTTAAAGTCGCGACCACGGCCGTAGGATGATGCCCATAATCAGAATATATCTTGATGCCGTCCGTATCTTTCAAGAGTTCAAACCGTCGCCAAATACCTTTAAACCCTTGCAAGGCGACCGCAATATCCTGATACTCGGTACCGAGTTCGCGAGCCATCAAAGCGGCGCCGGCCGCATTCAACGCATTCATGAAACCTGGTACGGACAACTCAAAACGATAAGTCACGCCCATGCGTTCCATGGACAAATGGCTGGATTCCTGATCCTGGCGACTGGAAATTTTCCAGTCAGCCTCGCTTTGGCCGTTAAATCTTATAATGCGGATGCTTCGCGATTCAAGATTCACTCTCTCTATTTCGATCAGACTAGCTACGCGTTCATCACCCACGTTTGCAACGATAATGCCGCTGTTTTTAATCTTAGAAATTAATTCTCGAAACGCAGCAATCACATCCTGGAGAGTTGGAAAAATATCCGTGTGGTCAAGTTCAATGTTGTTTATCAAAACAGCGTATGGATGAAATTCCAAAAAATGTTTGGCATATTCATCGCCTTCAATTACGAAATATTCGGATTGGCCGATACGCAAATTACCTTCCGGAAATGAGGGAACTTTGCTACCCACGATTACGGTCGGATCAAGCCCGGCGCGTTCTAAGACTAAACCAAGCATGGAAGTCGTAGTGCTTTTGCCGTGCGTGCCGGTGACTAAAATTGTTTTTGCATCCTTAAACCACTCTCCCAAAAATTGAAAGTTAGTCAATTCTAAAAGGTCTCGCCGTCGTGCTTCCTCGCGTTCCGGATTAGACTCTGGTACGGCAGACGTATAAATGACAATATCCGCATCTGCTGGAACGCCCGACTCCGAATGGCCGATCGAAATTTTTGCTACGCGTTCCGCCAAGACCCTGGTCTCCTCGCTTTCCACTAAATCAGAACCCGTGACCTTGATACCTTGCGAAAGCAGTAATTTGGCCACAGCCGACATATTGATACCGCCAATACCGATCAGATGCGCAGATTTGATATCTTTGAGATTCATGCCGCAAGTCTACTTTAAAGGGAGGAAACGGGCAAAAATACAGTTGGTTTTTAGTAACAAATTTTTATAAAGAATTGTCAATCCGGGTACAGCCGCGTACCATCAATCCCATGAAAAACTACGAACATTTGGGTCAGGTTGACCCGGAAATAGCTGCTCTTATTCAAGAAGAAGATCAGCGGCAGTTGGAAGGCTTGGAACTCATACCCTCAGAAAATCATACTTCAGCTGCGGTTTTGGAGGCTTTAGCGACCACTTTTACAGATAAATACGCCGAGGGTTATCCGGGGAAAAGATATTACGCCGGCAATGCCGTAGCTGATAAATTGGAGACCTTGGTTCAAAATCGTGCTAAACAACTTTTCAGTGTTCCGTACGTGAACGTTCAACCCTATTCCGGCAGTCCGGCGAATTTGGCGGTTTATATCGCGACCTGCGAACCGGGCGATCCGGTCATGGGCTTGAACTTGCTTGACGGCGGACATTTGACGCACGGCTGGAAGCACAGCGCCACTTCAAAACTCTGGCAGAGTTTTCCGTATCACATGGGCCTGGACGGTTATTTTGATTTTGATGAGATAAAAACGCTGGCTTTAGAGCATAAACCAAAAATCATCTGGTGCGGCGCCACAGCCGTGTCGCGCGCTATTCCTTTTAATAAGTTCGCGGAAATCGCCGACGAGGTCGGAGCCTTACTCGTAGCCGACATCTCCCATATCGCCGGACTAATCGCCGGCGGCGTACACGAAAGTCCGGTGGCTTACGCGCACATCGTTACGACTACGACACATAAAACACTGCGAGGTCCGCGCGGCGCCATGATTATGGTAACTGACAAAGGTTTAGCCAAAGATCCGGAGCTTGGTGAAAAGATAGATAAAGCCATAATTCCAGGGCTGCAAGGCGGACCGCACCTAAACACGATCGCCGGCATAGGCGTAGCCTTACACGAAGCTACGACGACGGAATTCAAAGATTACGCGCGCCGCGTCGTGGAAAACGCGCTTGCTTTAAGCTCATCGCTCACCGCTCACGGCTTTTCCATAGTCACGGGAGGCACGGATAACCATTTAATACTCTTAGACCTGACACCGTCCGGAATCGGACGTGGAAAATTCTTTCACCTAGCGCTTGAAAAAATAGGATTGTACACCAACATGAATACCGTACCCGGTGACCAAAGTTCGCCGCTTTATCCGTCCGGCTTAAGGCTCGGCACTCCGGCGGCCACGACTCGTGGCATGGGACCAAAAGACATGGAACGTATCGCCGACTGGATCGCTCGAGTCGCGGAAGCTATTAAAGAATTTCAACTGTCCCAAGACAAAACAGAACGCTCAGCCATGCTAAAAAGTTTCAAACAAAAACTTAAAACTGATCCGGAATTTGAAAAAATGAAAAAAGAGGTTTCTGATTTCTGCTGTGCGTTTCCGATACCTGGATTGAACTAACTTTATTATTCCCGACCCCCTCCGTCATTCCCGTCTCCCTTCGTCATTCCCGTGAAAACGGGAATCCAGTCAGGTAGGGTCGATTTCGTCATATGAAAAAAATTTTTATTTATTAATATTATGAAGATACAGAGAATATCTCGGCCGTTATTCTTAGAGAGAAACAGATGAAGAAATGGAATCGTAATTGGAAGCTGGAATTAATAGAAAAATATAATCCAGAGTGGAAGGATTTGCTTGATACTGGATTCCCGTTTTCACGGGAATGACGGGAGGATCCACGGGAATGACAGAAGATTTTATGGGAATGACTAAAATTTTTTATATAGCAAAACGGACACCGAGTGGTGGTGTCCGTAGCGTAGAAGAGAGTGAAAAGTGTATGGGACAGTGGGAAAGAGCTGGATGAGTAACTCGGCTTTAAGTGCTTGTTCAGCAGTCATTGTCGATTTAACTTCATCCAGTGGCGAGACCTCCCTCGCGCCAATATCCGTAGCATGCCTGCTCGCAGATACTCTTTCTTGTGTTGACAGAGAAATGATTCGTTCGGGTCAGACTTTGAACTCTTTTTTCCTTAGCTTTTCAGTTTTGGTTTTTAGAGCTTTTGTCGTGACCAGATAAAATCATTGTCCAGTGTAGATAGGACATGAACGCTTTTCCAACCTCGTGCTGCCTGGTACCGGCAACTGCCTTTGCGTTCGGCATGAGGTGAGGCTGAATTCATGTTTCAGCCAGTTTGTGGATTCGCGGTGCATTACTGCACTCCTATCGCGGAAAGTCCTTTTCAGACTTTCTTGCATCTATAACTCGTACGCGTTTTCACGTTTTACACTGCAGGGAGCGATACGAGAGAAGATACACACTGTAATCTTTGTCAGAGGCCTGATAGAACCTTCGCAGGAAAACGCCGAAGCGAGATCCCCAGGAAAAAACCTTTTTCAGATCAGATCCTGTTAGCGTCCTTTACGGCTACCAATAGCGTCGTGAGACGTTTCTTGATTTTTCCTACTGTTTTCACAGAAGGCCGCCGCGCGGGAAACGGATACCGTTCACGAATCCATGGGAGCCAGACGCTTCAGCATAAGGCTCAAAGGACAACCACTTGCGTGTTGTGATTCGGAACCGTAGTTCTACCCGATCAACTTCACCTGGCACAAAACCGTCAGTAAGACAAAGTATCGTTAACACGGAAACCGTGTTCGTATCCTGAAAGGCGTGGGAACCGCAAACTGTTAGATTCGCGAAACTTGGCCGTCCAAGAATCAAAATCCTATTTCTAGGACCAACGACAAACTGCCATGCATGACGATAAGTGCTTTTGGAATTCCGTGACGCGACCCAGATTGATAGCGTGTTTGCCAGGTTTGACTCCCGAAAGAGTTTTTGCCGGCTAGGCGCTGCCATTACTTGGGATTGAACTGAGACTCGCGTGTCTCTAGTCCCGCGTCGTTGGTGAAGTCGACGCACTTTTTTCAAGGTGCAGGGAGTACGATAAGCCTGTCAGTAAATTACGTCAAGGGCTTGTCAATAAAAAAACTATCTTTCAAATTTTTGTGTAAATATAAATGAATTTTTATATTGCAACATTTTTCAAATAAAAAGTTATCCACAGCATCAAAAAAAATAAACATGTTGTAGGGGCACGGCGCGCCGTGCCCCTACATATACGATAGGCGGGGAAACCCCACCACTACAATATTTCGTGCTCCGTGTCCCTATCGTCCTGAGGCATATACCAAAAAGATCCTTCACTCCGTCGAACTTCGTTCTGGACGACAGTAATGCTGTACCCACTTCTCCGTGCTCCGTGCCCCTATGTGCTCCATGCTCTATGCCAATCGACTGTTTCGCGCTATCCTGCGGCACATGAAAAAGATTGATGGCCGCGCTTTGTCCGCAAAAATTCGCGAAGATATTAAAGAACTGATTAAAAATACCAATATCTCGCCAAAATTAGCTGTTCTTTTAGTTGGCGGTGATCCGGCATCACATCTTTATGTCAGCTTAAAAGAAAAAGCTGCGGCCGAAGTAGGAATCCAGACAACCGAAAAAAAATTACCAGCCTCCGTCACCACAGAAGAGCTAATTTCTATAATTGAACCATGGAATAATGACCCTGAAATAAACGGGATATTAGTCCAACTCCCACTACCCCAAGGTATAGATGAGGATGCGGTGATCGCGGCCATGGATCCGAAAAAAGACGCGGACGGTTTTCATCCCGAAAATATCAAAGCGCTTCTTGAAGGACGCGGCCACATAATCCCACCGGTGCATGAAGGAATCCTACGATTAATCGGTGCGACTGATACCGTAATCAATGGCGCTCACGCTGTAATAATCGCCAATAGTGAAATTTTTTCCAAGCCTCTTAATTATCTACTGCAAAAGGCGGGCGCAACAGTAAAAGTATTTATGCCGCAAGAAATAGATCGCGAAACACTCGCTCATGCAGATATTATCGTTATCGCCATCGGTCAGGCCGATTTTTTAAAGCGCGGCATGATCTCTCCTGGAGCCTGCGTGATAGACGTAGGTACAAATAAAATTCCTGAAAACAGAATCGTTGGTGATGTAGATGAAAAGACACTAGAAGAAGTAACAGGCTGGCTCTCCCCTGTTCCGGGCGGCGTCGGTCCCATGACAATAGCTGCGCTTTTAAAAAACGTGGTTAACCTGGCTCTAAAATTCTGACATTTTTTTAATCTTCCATCCCTTCGCTCATGACGGAATGGAATTTTCTTATTGTTGTTGCACGAGCCGCCAAAAGAATAGCTGCAATCTCTAAAAGATACTGCACGTACATATCAATGCTATTAATTGCGTATAATGCCGAACCCATAATAAACTGCGCCTGTAAAATCTGCAGTGTAAATGAAGCAATTATCCAGATAATTAAAAAATAAGAGATTGTTTTTTTATCGGGTATTTTTAGTTTGAAAGCCCATTCGGCAAAACCAAAAGCTACGGCAAAAGATAATATCCAGACCGGTATGGAGAGCTCGAAACCCTGCCAGCTCGCCGGCAAAACGAATACTATCAATAAGGCGCTTAAAAAATGAAGCGTAAACCATTTTAAAGTAGCGATGGCTAGAAATCTCAAAAACATATTAATTTATTTGAATATTATTATAATACGCCAAATGAACACGCTTAGGAATGCGGCTGCCGTCAGACACGGGACAAGCAGGCGGGCAGACGCAATTTTTTGATTTTTCTTACGGTATAAAAGCTTAAGGGTCATAAGCGATACTAAAAACCCGTTAACGCTGTTTAAAATATTCCCGCTTAGATCGACTATCTTCAAAAAATCCCTGGTCAGCAGAATAAGTAAAACAAGTGGTGCGCCCAGCGCTAAAACATATGACATGGCGTTGGATAAGCCGATGTCCAAATGAAACATGGACTTCAAATCAAGATTCAAGGTTAAAAATGACGTGGCTACGGCTAAAAACCCAACGATCGGAATCAACCAAAAAATAGATCCCGGCAGACCAAGCGGCAAATCCAGATACGTAATCATATTCTCGCGAATCGCGGAAAAAGCGAAGATGCCGAATAGCCACATAACGAAAGCAGCTGTCAGCGTGCCAATCGTTATGGCGACTTTTGTTTTGTATTTATTGCGACTACACAATTCCGTAATCTCTGGCATTATCTGCAAACCAAAAAGAGCAAAAAGAAATATTCCGAGCGGCATAAACGACTCTGACCAGTCACCGCTCCAAAACAAAGACCCGTCCGCTTTTGATGCGTAAAAAACACACGATATAAGCAATGATGCGACCAATGCCCAGGTCATCGCAGATTCTACCCTGGCCACCAGTTTTAAACCAAAAAAAATTACCAATGATCCGCCGAGCCAAAACAATATCTGCCACCAAAAAATATCAAAATTCAATCCATAGTGTCGGGTGATTACCGCCAAAAATTCGCCACCCAGAATCAAATAGGCCAGCGAAGCTCCGATGATCTGCAAAGCATGAGTGAAATACACAAGCTTCTTGGCCCATGCTCCCAGCACTTTTCCGGCGTGACCGGGCAGGCGACGATTTTTCATGGACTCGTCGGACAAAATAATGTCCGCATACTGCAAATGCATGAGTAGTATCAAAAGTGCGATAAACCAATACACCACGCTGCCGGTCAAAATACCGGTAGTTTTAAAAGCTACGGGCAACGCAAACACTCCGGCTCCGATTATGGTGCCTGTTACCGTCAAAATCGCACGAAGAAACCCTTTGTTCTGCTTATTTAGCACAATGAAAGTATAACACAGTAATAATCTTCCTTGCTTTAGAACTTCCAGCGCGATAGGGTTATGATCGAATCAGAAACGCAAAAATCATGTCCATGTTGGATAAAATCACCCCGCAAAACTTGGAAGCCGAACAATCTTTGCTCGGTTCCTTGATTTTGGATAAAGACGCCATAATCAAAATCGGCGACCAGGTGACGGCCGAGGATTTCTATTCGGATAAACATAAAAGCATCTTTGAAGCTATTTCCGATTTATTCCGAAAACACGAACCCATCGATTTGCTCTCCATCTCTAACCGCTTGCAGGAAAAAGGACTACTCGAACAAATAGGCGGACGTGCTTATTTGATTCAACTTTCAAACGCCGTACCAACCGCGAGCCACGTCGCCCATTACGGGCACATTGTGCAAAAAAAATCAACTTTGCGCCGACTGTTAAATGCCGCGCACGATATCACTGCCTTGGGTTACGAAGAATCGGAAGACGTTGAACAGCTTTTGGATAAAGCGGAACAAAAATTATTTAAAGTATCCCAAAAATTCCTAAAAGCCAGCTTTACCGCCATCCAGGATATTTTAGACTCGGCTTTCGAACGCATTGATGAACTGCATAAAGACAAAGGAAAATTACGCGGCGTCTCCTGCGGTTATACAGATTTGGATAACCTGTTAGGCGGCCTGCAGCGCAGCGACCTGATCGTGCTAGCCGCCAGGCCTTCTTGCGGTAAAACCTCCCTGGCTTTGGATATCGCACGCCAGGTGGCCGTTAAAAGTAAAATACCGATCGGCATCTTCTCTTTGGAAATGAGCAAAGAACAGCTCGTGGATCGCATGCTCTGCGCCGAGGCCAATGTTAATCTCTGGAGTATGCGAACCGGCCGTCTGTCCGAAGTCGGAGCAAATGATGATTTCACACGCATCGGCCATGCTTTAGGTGTACTTTCCGAAGCTCCCATTTATATTGATGATTCAGCTACGGCTAATATCATGGAAATCCGCACCAAAGCGCGCCGTTTGCAATCAGAGAAAGGTCTCGGACTTGTGATCATTGACTACCTCCAACTTATGGAATCCCGCATGTCCAATTCCGACAACCGAGTTCAAGAAATCTCCGAGATTACCCGCGGCTTAAAATCAATCGCCAGGGAATTAAACGTTCCGGTCATTGCTTTATCACAGCTAGCACGCGCCGTGGAATTGCAAAAACCAGCAATCCCAAAGCTAGCCCATCTTCGCGAATCAGGTTCGATCGAACAGGATGCTGATATAGTCATGTTTATTTACCGCAAAGCCGCGGATAAAAACTATCGTCCCGAAGATATTTCACCCGACGAACGGCACTTGGCGGAAATTCATATTGCCAAACATCGAAACGGTCCAACTGGAATAGTCAAACTTTTTTTCGATGATACACGAGCCAGCTTTAAAAACCTTGCTAAAAAACCTCAATACGGCGGACCACAGCTTGCTCCAGCGTCATCAGTAAAACCGGAAATCTCCGCTCCTTCCGCATCTGAGCTGGAACCTCCACCGGGTTTTGATCCAAATACTCCAATATCATCCACTCCTCCGCCGCAAGCGCCATTTTAAAAAATAGAAGTAACATAAAAGGCCCGGTGTCGCTGATTCGACTGCCGGACCTTTTTTAGACGTTAACCGGTCATACGCGCCTCCTTCCTAAATACCGTACTTTTCGACGCAACGATTACGCTTTCGCGTCCCGTCACATCTCTTTGGTGCGCGATTTTCACACGTGTAATGGTTACACATGTTTTTACACTCCTTGAGGGAAGTTGACCGAAAATAATCAAGAACTAAGTTTTGATTACGCTATTTTAGCGTATCTGTCAATAGTCAATACCTCTGTACGCACGTTTTATAAACCTGTAAGCTTGCTTTTATATGTTCAACAAACTCAAACAATTCAAAGATTTGCGAGATAAAGCTAAAAATCTTCAAACAAACCTGGCCCAGGAAAAAGCCGAGGGCACGGCCGGCTGGGGCAAGGTAAAAGTAACCATGGACGGCAACCAGCGCGTAGCCACGGTAACCATTGATCCAGACGTCATGAATGACAAAAACAAACTCGAAGAAATGATCAAGGAAGCGACCAACGATGCCATAGGCAAAATACAAAAAATCCTTTCCGGAAAACTCAAAGATCTCGGGGGCTTGGATTTAGCCAAAGACTTGCAAGACATGATGGGAAAATAATCCCGAGTCTTTCGACCGCAGCTTCGTATGTCTTCCACGCCAAAACCAATCCACGATGCGGCCGCGGCTTTCGATAGCCTGCCAGGCATCGGTCCGCGTGCGGCTTTGAGATTCGCGTACTGGCTGGCCGCACAACCAAAAGACGTGGTACTACGATTCGGAAAAACATTCGAGGTCCTTGCAGAAACCGTCAAACAATGTGCAACTTGCGGTTTATGGTCTGAAAATGAAAATTGCTATATCTGTCTTGATAAAAGCCGGGACCAAACAGTGTTATGCGTAGTGGCTACGAGCCAGGATGTTCGTGTTATCGAAGAATCAGGCGCTTACAAAGGACGCTATCATGTTCTTGGTGGACTAATCGAACCAATCGAGGGCAAGACTCCGGATACATTGAATATTAAAAGCTTAATAAATCGCCTTTCATCACCGAGTAATACCATCACCGAAATCCTGCTAGCCCTTGATCCTGATGTGCCGGGCGACATGACCGCGCTTTATCTGGCTAAGCAATTATCCGGATTACCAATAAATTTCACCCGCCTGGCACGCGGCCTGCAACACGGCGCACAGATCGAATACGCGGACGGCGCCACGATCTCGGATGCTATTAAGAACAGAAAGAATATTGTCTAAAACATTTCCTCAAAAAATCACCATAAAACTGGCTTTAGGCCAGTTTTGTGATTTTTACTTTGGTAAACTGCTGGCGATGGCCAACCCGCTTTTTATATCTGACTTTTGGTTTGTATTTGACCACAGAAATCTTCTTAGCGCGGCCGTGTTCTACGACTTCACCCGTGACTTTACCAGTTAAAATCGGCGTACCGATTTTAACATCTTTACCTTCTTCGTCGGATACCAATAAAACCTCGAAATCAACCGACTTTCCTTTATCGGCATCGATTTTTTCGATCTTCAGGGACTCCCCTTCTTTGACCAGATATTGTTTTCCGCCTGTCTTGATTACTGCAAACATAGTGCGAGGAGGATACAAAAATCCCGCCTTTATGTCAAACGAGATAGATCCCTACCGTGTTATTACGATTTTTGATCCTGCGACGATTCCCAATTTCTCGGCCAGACCAGCATTAAGTTCCAACACCTTGTCCGCAGGTTCCTTGGACGTCCAGGACTCAGGAACCGGAGCTTGGGGGCTAGGTGGTTGTAAAGTTACGACTTCTAAAACCGTATCGCCGTTAATCCAAATCATATCAAGCGGAAAACGCATATCCCCCATCCAAAACCTTTGGATGTCTGGTTCGGAAAAAATAAAAAGCATACCGCTTTTTTCTGGTAGCGAGGCACGGCCGCTTAAACCCTGAATCCGAGACAGAGGAGTGTCCGCTATCTCTACCTCGATTCTATTATTGCCGATTTCTACATGCGCCTTGCCTGAAACCGGAGGAATATTGAAAAAAAACCAAACAACCAACCCCACAAAAAAAATTACCAGCGCACCGATAAAATAATGGTTTAAATTGGATGATTTCATGGCTTAATACTTGTCTTGCTTTTTATTCCGGCAAAATATGATGTCACGGCCGCCAGGATAACCAAACCGACTACTAAAAATATCTTTCCCCTGGTCTGCAAACTCAATGCCAAGATACCCGCAAAAAGCGAGATACACCAGAGCAAAAGCACCACGATCCGATGAGGTAAACCGGCTTTAAGTAATCGAAAATGAAGATGTGAATCATCGCCGCGATACCAGGGAACGCCTCGCCTGATGCGGCCTAAAACCACCAGCACAACGTCAGCTATGGGAATAGCAAGAACAGCCAGGGCTATGGCTATCTTAGCTCCGGAGAGGATAGCCAAAACCCCCAAACAAAAACCCGCGATCGTTGCCCCTGATTCGCCCAAAAATTGTTTAGCCGGGTTTATATTATGAGGCAAAAAACCCAAAAATGCCCCACCGGTTAACCCGGAAAACAAAGCGACACTCGGTAAAAAATAGGTCGCTGATAAAGATAATGCGCCCACGAGTCCGGCGCCGATGACCGTGAGCCCGGTGACCAAACCATCCAAACCATCCAAAATTTTTGTGGAGTAGGTAGCCAAAATGAGCCAGGCGAAGGTAATAAAATCAGAAGGCAGTGAGAGTCCGAAACCTCGCCACCAAACAAGCGAAAATCCGCCGTGTCCGGCTGGATTCGTAACTTGAATAATACCGGTTCCGCTCAAAATTACGACCAAAGCCGCGCTTATTGGAAACAAAATCTGAACCCACGGTTTTTGCGGAAATCGGTCATCCAATAAACCGCCCAGCAACAAAATCAAGATTCCAACAAAAAATCCGGCGAGTTGGTTGAAGCTTAGATTTTTATCAGCCATTGGCAGGATAAAAATAATAACCATACCAAAAAAAAGTATAGTGAGACCGATGCCTAAACCTCCCCAAAGCGGTATGGGATGTTTGTGGATTTTTCTCTCGCTTGAAGGCGCATCCATGGCGCCGAATTTTTTAGCCAACCGCGACGACCCGAACGATAAAAAATAACTTAAAAAAGCTGAAAGAACCGCGATTGCGCAAGTCGCTATCAAGATTGCTGACCTGTCATTTCCGATGATGAGATTCATGATTTGAATTTATTTT
This sequence comes from Patescibacteria group bacterium, assembly GCA_043818395.1. Lineage (GTDB taxonomy): Bacteria > Patescibacteriota > Patescibacteriia > 2-12-FULL-60-25 > 2-12-FULL-60-25 > JBDRFZ01. Next base: position 6,292 of record JBDRFZ010000022.1, on the reverse strand, counting down.
AAAACTTCCGCGAGGATCTCACCACTGCGCTTCCGTCATTCTGAGCTTGTCGAAGGATCTTGTTTTGCGATCTCTTCATTCCAAAAGATCCTTCGACTCCGCTACGCTACGCTCAGGACGACAGAGACTTTCCGCTACGCTACGCTCAAAATGACCATCTTTTTTCATTCTAAGTTCCTTATCTGTCATCCTGAGCTTGTCGAAGGACCTTTTTATACGATCTCTTCATTCCAAAAAGATCCTTCGACTTCGCTTCGCTCAGGACGACAGAGGCTAGTAGTTCTGCTTTGCTCTGAACGACACGTTCCCAAATAACTCATCCAGCTCTTACAAACGTTGAACTTTTTCAACATCAAATTTTCCTCCGGCTCGAAGAATCACTTTATCCTTCCTGCTTAGTTCACCACGTAAAAGCAGATCAGCCAAGCCATTATCCACGCGTTCTTGAATAACGCGCCGAAGCGGTCTGGCTCCGTAAAGCGGATCGTATCCGGCCGCCGCCAGTTCTTCTACAGCCGAATCATCTGCGGAAAAGACAATGCCTTTTCCATCCATCCTTTTAGCTAAATTATTAACCATTAACCAGGCGATCTGCGTAACTTCATCCATGCTAAGAGGTTTAAATACGATTACGCCGTCAAAACGGTTTAAAAACTCCGGACGGAATATACCTTTAAGCTCATGCTCCAATAATCCGGTTTTTATCTTTTCGATCGGCGTATTATTCGCTACTTCCGACTGGATGTAAGGCGTACCCGCATTCGAAGTTGCAATCAGCATCACATTGGTAAAATCTATAGTTCGTCCTACGCCATCAGTCAACCGACCGTCATCCATGACCTGTAAAAATAAAGTCAAAATATCTGGATTAGCTTTTTCCAGTTCATCAAGCAAGACGATGCTAAAAGGTTTAGACCTTACGGCTTCGGTGAGCAGGCCTCCGCGTTCATCACCAGGCGCGCCAATGACTCTCGTGATACTTGATTTGTCCTGATATTCTGACATATCCAGACGGATCATAGCCTCTTCACTGCCAAAATATTCAGCGGCCAGTGCTTTGGACAATTCGGTTTTACCTACGCCGGTCGGACCAAGAAATAAAAAATTGGCGATCGGCCTCTTGCCTTCACGAAGTTCGGCGCGCGCCCGACGCAAAGCCTGTGAAACGGCTTTAACGGCCTCGTCCTGTCCGATAACTCTGGAATGCAGCTTAGATTCCATGTCCAAAAGTTTTTGAGTTTCGCTTAGCGTAACCGCTTCTACCGGTATGGCGGTCTTATCATGCACCACCCTGGCCACATCTTCGGTCGTAACGAAAGTTTTCTCACCGCGGGATTTACGAGCTAGCACAGCTGCTTCTCGGATGATGTCCAGAGCGTTTTCAGGCGAAGCCTTGTCATGCATATAGCGCAAAGCCAAAGAAACCGCTTTTTCCAAAGCCGCAAAAGAAAAATAGACTTTGTTTTGATATTCGATAAAACCGCTTTTCGCCATCAGCACATGAAGCGTGTCTTCCATGTCCATTTCTGCGATATTCACTTTTATCAGTCTGGAGGCTAGGGTTCGTCGCTCAATGTATTTTGTCCAAGCGTACGGCGTGGTAGTTACAATTGCTAAAAATCCACCTTTTTCTATTTCGCTGGCCATTATCTCCGCAAGATCAAGCGGCCCTCCTCCGGAATTTCCGACAAACCCCTCAATCCCCTGTAAAACTAAGACAATATTACCGGACATCGCCACTTCGTTTAGCATGGCAACCAACCGTTCGGCCGCCATACCCGGGTCTCCCACGGCAATGACTTTGGCGATATCTACAGCTACCAATCTTTTATCAAAAAGCTCCGGTGGAATATCTTCTTCAACCATGCGCCTGCCCAGCTCTTCGATAATGGCTGATTTTCCGGATCCTGTTTCGCCAACCAGGGCCACGGACCTGTTTCCGCTTTCAATGGCTCTCATAAGTTCTTCCATCTCGCGCTCGCGCCCGATTAGCGGCGCCAAATAACCGTTCCTGGCCGCCAAAGTCAGGTCTTCACTAAAACGATCCAAAAGCGGAGTTTGTCGCGCGGTCATAGCGCGATTCATGGTAGACGACGGCTTTAAATAAGACAGCGCTACGAATCTATGATGGTCTTCTCTCAACCGATCTTCAATCGCATTCCAGGTAGCAACATGCAAAACATGATCCGGTGGAAATCCCAAAAGATCAAAAGCATCTTGAATGCCCTGACTTTCCACAAAAGACTGTATCAATATTTCGTTTGGCGTTACATACTTTTTATCATTCTCCCTGGCATCTGCATAAGCTAAAGCTAGAACCTTTTTCGAATCGCTCGATATGGTGATCGGCGGTTCGCTTCTGGATTCGTTATTCAAAACATTAGCGATTTGCGATTTTATACGGTCAAATGTCGTTCCCAATCTCACCATAAACAATGCCCCGTTAGATGTCGTAAGTGATGCGGCAAACAAGGTTGATGGCGTAATTTGATTCAAATTCATGGTCTTGGCCACAAGATAAGCGTTTTCCACGAGCTGCATGGCCGCGTCATTAAAATATGGTTCGATATTGAAACGATAATTTGATCTTTTTGAAGCCTGACTTTCGTATTTTTTTTGCTCTGTTTTGGTCTTTCCCCAGTTGGGTAGTTCTTTCGAATCATTACTGTATTCGTATATCCGAAAAACAAAAAAACAACCGACAATCAAGCCAATAAACAAAAACGAAACATACCAATAACCCGCTACCCAAAAAGACGGCGTTTGTAATATGGAAAAATCATCCAATGCAGAAATCTGCCAAACAAATAAAGACAGGCAGATCATGCTTATGGCTAAAAGTCCTATATGCAAACCGACTTTTATTTTTTTTCTAATCTTACGCAGAGCGATCGAAAAATCATCTATTTTATCCGACCAGACTAAAAAACCATCTACTCCCTGCAGACCGATGCCGGCTCCTCCGCAATTCTTGCATTTTTCCGACAATCTTGGGTCACCACCGCATGATTGGCAGGCTATGACAGAAAGTTTATTTTTATTCTCCGTCATCTTCATAAGATACTTCTTAATTGTTCAATAAAAGCACCTTGTACTAGATTTACTACTGCCATCATAAAAACAAACGATGGAAATATTATCCAAACCAGAATGCCCACGCTATAAATCAAACCTTCAACGACTAAAGCAATAAGCCTGCCGATTAAAACCATGAAACGTACAAAAATACTAACCAACTTACCGGTAAGATCGTATTGACCGTACATGGGTTTAAAAAAATTCTTGATCCAAATTCGCAAACCGTAACTTTTAATTCGATAATGCAGGGTATTCAATGCGGTCAAGCTGACTTTTTTAAGCCCTTTCGTGTACCACCATACCGGAAACCAGCCCACGCTACCGAGGAGATCTATGAACACAAGCCGGGTTACGGCACGAGAATGAGAAGGCACGGTAAAATTATAACACAAAAGCCCCATTTTTAGAGGAGCTTAATCATCGATATTTAACTTAGGTTTTAAGATTATTTTGCCAAAGCCGTCGCTTTACCCGCCGGATTAATGAACTCCAAGTTTTCAACAGGCACAAAACCCAGTTCCGAAGCTCTTGCATACAAAGCCTGCATCGAAGACATGGTTGCGATTTTATCCTGCAATACGACAGCCTCGGTTTTTAAAGTATCAACTTTTTTTTCTACATTTCGCAAATCATAACCTTTAGCCGCCGCCATATTTACCTGAATGATATAAACTGCGCCAATAAAAACCGTTAATCCAAGAATTACAATATTCCAAGCCACGATACCGCTCGGTAATCTCGATAAAAGCGGCCTGCTCATACCTAAAGCCTCGTATGGTTTTGAGAGTGACATGGCAAGGAATCTTGGCATAATTTGTGTTTTTGATTTTTTATCTTTTCTGCGGCGCGTAATTTTGCGCTGCGCGAACGCGGATTTTTTTTGATCTCTTCTTCCCCTGCGACAACCGGTTTTTTGGTTATTGGTTTTAAATCTGAATTATTTTTAAAAAACTGTTTTACGATTCTGTCTTCTAACGAATGAAACGAAATAACGACCATTCTGCCGCCGGGTTGCAATGCTTCGCGCGCCGCTTCCAAACCTTGGCGCAACGAATTAAGTTCATCGTTAACCGCGATGCGAAGCGCTTGAAAAGTACGTGTAGCCGGGTTTATCCGGCCCCTTTCGTAACTCGCAGGCACCGCACGTTTGATGATCTCTACTAAATCAGCTGTGCGATAAATTTTTGCCGTTTTCCGCGCCTTTACGATTTCATCCGCGATTTTTCGTGCGTATCGCTCCTCACCGTATTCGCGAAGGATTTTTTCTATCTCTTCCCGGCGCCACGAATTAACAATCTCGGCCGCCGTAAGATCAATGCCCTCGCCGAGGCGCATGTCGAGCGGACCATCGGACTGAAACGACAAGCCTTTGATCTGATCATTCAACTGATTGGTTGAAAAACCCAGATCCATGAGCACACCATCAACCTGACCAAATTTCTGGTTTTTCAGGATTTCCGTTAAATCCCTGAAATTTCCCATTATCGGTATCCAGCGTTTATTCTCGCCGAATTTTTCTCTGGCCAGATTTAAAGCGACGGCATCCATGTCTATGGATAAAACTCGTCCTTTTGGCGCAGATAGTTTCAGGATTTCGCTCGTATGTGTGCCACCTCCGAGCGTCGCATCTACGTAAATACCGTTGGGTTTAACCGCCAGATAATCCATGGCTTCGTTGGTCATAACCGCAACATGTTCGTTCGTCATATGACTGATCCGAGCCTTTCGGCGATTTCATTGCTCGTACCCTCGGTCCTGGTTGAATATTCTTCCCAGGCTTTTTCATCCCATATTTCCAAGCGATCAAATAAACCGGTCACGACCACAGCTTTACTGAGCGAGGCGTATTCCCGTAAATATTCGGGGATATTGATGCGTCCCGATTTATCCAGCTCCGAATCCATGGCGCCCGCCAGCATCAGCCTGGCAAAGGCCCTGGTATCCGCCTGACTCAAAGGCAAGGCCGCTATTTTAACCGCCAATTTTTCCCACTCAGCCGTAGGGTACAAAAACAATGATCGGTCCAAACCGCGCGTGACCACTGCGCCTTTGCAGAGTTCCGCGCGAAATTTTACCGGTATTGCAAGACGACCCTTATCGTCGAGTGTGTGATGGAATTCGCCGATGAACATTACGCACTTTTTATTTATCCCACTTTCTCCCAGCTCATTCCATTTTATGCCACTTGGTCTTTCGGGTCAAAGGTTGGAATAATACAAAAAATACGCTTAGTTAAGCGTATAAATCGTTCTTTTTCTGTTCCAATGTGGATATCTTCACACCTCTCCCTTCACCACATAATCCCACTAAGGGATGAAAAAATAAACATTTATTCTTTTTTAGTGCTTGTAGCCACTTGCAGCGAAGCGGGGCAATCCTGTTGTTTTGAAATTGTTACGTCGCCTATCTTTATGCTCGACTTGGTAATACTGACAGCGGCTATTCCAATGATTACCATACTCGCTGGAACTAAGATGGGTAGTATCCATTCCCTGTGCCTCTCAAACCAACCTTTTTTGACAAACTCTTTTCTCGCAGAATCGAGCTGGCCTATGGCGGCAGTATTTTCTCTAGCTAAGGAAACTATTTCATTATGGTAAGTTCTCAATAAATCAGCCAGTTCCTTTTCATCTGGTGTCATATGCTACCTAAGTAAAAAAGGGAATCTTTTTTTATTTTCCAGTCTGGCATCATGAATAACGCCTGTTGATGTTTTCACGAAGTTCTTTAACATATCGAAAAACGAAAAAGGTTTTTCAGTAGAAGAAATTTTTTCAATTTGAATATTGGATGCTTGTGTAGAAGCATCTATGTTTTGGAATTCAATAATACTGGGTCTATCTCGATATATGAGCGTCATAATTTTGTTTCTTCTGCCTTGGTGATTAAGCCACCTAATTTTTCAACGATCTGTCTCGCGTGTTCTTCATCAACTAAGATACGCTCAATAATAACTCCATGATCTGAAGATTCTGCCTTTATCGCTTCGTCATTTTCTACAAAAGTCAAAATAATTTGTCCATTTTTCATCTTTGCAAAAAGAACACTTGTGCAATATTTAGGAATCCTTTTATTTGGATCTGCTATAATATGAATCAATGAACCCATAGCGAGTTTCAAACATATTCCTTCAAGTTCATCAGTGAGTAGGCGAGATATTTGAAACCCAAATGTGTTTCAAAAAGGATCTCGTAGCGTAGAGCGAGCTTTCGAT
>JBDRFZ010000021.1:0-8019 GCA_043818395.1 Patescibacteria group bacterium | reverse complement strand
CGAACACGAAACGCTCAATCCGTTACGCCTCAAACAAAATATTGATACACTGATCAGCAAGATTTACTCACTTCAAAAAGCCAACCGCGCAGCCGAAAGATCCAAGGAAGTTCAGTAACCGTTATTTATGGGCTAGAGCGGGTAGAAATACGCATTCCATGCATAGTTCATTTTTCTATAAGCAGGTTAGAAATAATTTTATCGTATGAAGTCGCTATAATTAATAGCTGATTTTTAGGCATTGCTTAGCCACGTTTCTTGGCATACGATACTCACATGACGCTCGAGGAGTGGCGCTTCTCTGCCAAATTTGCCTGGCAGGACCGGTTCATTAAATGGTCTTTAATGGCGAATATAGCCATAATCGTGGGCATATCTTCATATATTCTTTGGAGATTAATACCGGAAGGCATTCGTTCCGGTGTATTGACGCTTCATTACACTATTTATCTTGGTATTGATGAGGTAAGGCCCTGGCCGTGGATCACTTTGTTGCCCGTTATTATGTTAACAGTCTGGCTCGCTAATTTTCTGGTATCGCTCGGTGTATATAGAAAAGATAAATTAGCCGCCAAGACCCTGGTCTCGGTTTTTACATTTACTAATATAATTTGGGTTATTTGTTTATTTTTTATCGTCATTGTTAATATTTAATTTATGCTAGATGTTTTTCCCGTAATCAAACTACTGACCATAACCTCGCTTTGTTTTTTGCTTGGGTTTATTTGGGCGCCGGCATACATTAAATTTTTAAAAAAAATTAAATTCGGAAAATCCATAAGAGATTCAGCAACCGCCCCGATCGCGGCACAACTGCATGCGGCTAAGGCGGGAACTCCGACGGGCGGCGGAGTGGTTATATGGTTAACCGTTGTTTGTGTGACGCTGATTTTATCCATAGGTTGTGTTATTGGTAATTCCACACTATGTTCGTGGAACTTTTTATCTCGTGCTCAAACTTTACTGCCTTTAGGAGCTCTTATTGCTGCCGCGCTGGTAGGCTTGCTTGATGATTATTTGAACGTTAAACGAATCGGTCCGCATGGCGGAGGACTGCGGATGCGCCACCGTCTTCTTTCATATGCGTTTATCGCTCTGGGCGGCGCCTGGTGGTTTTTTTCAAAACTCGAATGGGATGTTTTGCATGTTCCATTCTATGGAAATTACAATCTCGGTTGGGTCTATATTCTTGTTTTCGTTTTTGTCATTATCGCCACTTCTTTTTCGGTTAACGAAACTGACGGCCTGGACGGCTTAGCCGGCGGTCCGCTCATGGCGGCATTCGCGGCATATGCCGTGATCGCTTTTTCACAAGGTAAAATTGAACTCTCCATTTTTTGCGCGGCTATTGTGGGCGCGCTCATGGCATTCTTGTGGTATAACGTGCCGAAAGCCGCATTTTTTATGGGTGATACCGGTTCCATGTCGCTCGGTACGGTTCTTGGTGTAGTCGCTATGCTGACTAACCAGCCACTGCTATTACCGCTCATCGGTCTGCCCTTTGTAATCGAAACCGTATCGGTGATAATCCAGGTAATATCAAAAAAGATTTTTAAAAAGAAATTTTTTAAAAGCGCGCCCCTGCATCATCACCTGGAAGCATCCGGATGGAACGAACCGCAGATCGTTTTTCGTACATGGATTATTTCATTATTTTGCGCAGGTTTAGGCGTAGTTCTGGCCTTAATAGATCGTTTTTAATTTATTATGAGGCATTTGAGAGAAATTGATCGCACATTTCTTTTAGCTCTTGGCGGATTATGTATTTTTGGACTCATTGTACTCGTTTCGGCGAGCGGGCCTTTGTCTTATCAAAAATTCGGTGACAGTTGGTATTTTTTTAAACATCAACTTATTTACGGTTTTATTCCAGGAATATTTATATTTTCTCTGGTCGCATTATTTGATTATCGCAAATTAAAACCTTTAGCTGTCGGTGCTTTGGTATCAAGCGTGGTTTTACTTGTCCTGGTCTACATTCCGGGAGTCGGAATGAGATTCGGAGGAGCCGGCAGATGGGTACAGCTTGGACCTTTGAGTTTTCAGCCCTCAGAACTGGTTAAGATAACTTTTTTGATTTATGTAGCCGCCTGGCTTTCGGCCAGAAGGGAAGAAAGATCCAAAGATCTGCAAAATGGTCTGCTACCATTCATGAGTGCGCTCGGCGTAATAATAATCCTGTTGGTGCTTCAACCTAATACGGGATCGATGTCAGTAATTACAGGTTCAGCATTGCTTATGTATCTGGTTGCCGGCGCTCCGATTATTTGGTTTGCGGGTTTAGGTCTGGCGGCCGTAGGATTTATCGCTATTTTAATAAAACTGACTCCATATCGAGCGGCGCGCCTTTTAACTTTTTTACATCCAGAGCTTGATCCTCAGGGCATCGGATATCATATTAATCAGGCTTTTTTAGCCATTGGTTCCGGAGGTTTATTCGGTCTTGGTTACGGACACTCCAGACAAAAATATCTTTATTTACCAGAGGTTGCCGGAGATTCAATTTTCGCTGTAATCGCCGAAGAGTTTGGTTTTATTATCGCAGTTTGTCTGATCCTGGCATTTGCTTTGCTTATTTATCGTTGTATTAAAATCGCCCAGAATGCTCCGGATGATTTCGGCAGATTCTTAGCCACCGGTATAGGTTCGTGGGTTGGACTGCAAGCTGTTTTTAATATTTGTTCCATGGTTGGTCTAATGCCGATCACGGGAGTCACTTTGCCGTTTATCAGTTATGGCAGTTCGGCTTTGATATCACTCTCCATCGGCATGGGAATAATCGCCTCTATCTCCAGGCAATCTCGAAAAATCGTATGACTATTGCATTTTGCGGCGGTGGAACAATGGGCCCGGTAACACCGCTTATCGCTGTTTTACGTCAGATGAAAAAGATGAACGGCGACTTAAAATTCATCTGGATAGGCACACCGGGCGGACCTGAGCGACAAGCGGTAGAAGCAGAAGGTGTGAATTTTTTTTCAATTCCAGTCGTAAAATTTCCGAGATATTTAAGCGCCAGTTGGTTAAGCTGGCCTTATAAATATTTGAAGGCGAAAGCGGCTGCCAAAAAAATCATAAAAGATAAACGACCGGATTTGATCGTATCTGCCGGAGGATTCACCGGTGTACCGATCATGAAAGTTGCAAACTCTCTTGGAATTCCCTGTGTTATTCATCAGCTCGATGCCGAGCCGGGACTATCAAATAAATCCGTAACGCGGTTATGCGCGTCAATTACCACGTCGTATCGGTATGAAAAGCCGCCATTTCCCGGAATCAAAAGCGAATGCGTACCTACGCCCAATCGTTTTACAGATCGTGAAGTTCCTTTGCGGATGCAGGCTGTAGATTTTTTCGGGCTTGATGAGTCACGTCCGATTATATTTGTTGTCGGCGGCGGCACCGGCGCCGCAGTTTTGAATGAAGCCGTCTGGTCGGTAATGGGTGAACTTCTTAAAAGAACTCAGATCATTCACATGACCGGTAAGGGTAAGGATAAAAAAATAAAAAAGCCTGGTTACTATTGTCGGGAATTCTTTAATGAAAAAGAATTACTAAATGCTTACGCGGCCGCGGATCTCGTTGTATCACGCGCAGGTATCGGCGGTATATCGGATCTGGCGGCGCTTTCCAGGCCGGCGATCTTTGTACCTATTCCCGACAGCCACCAGGAAAAAAATCTTGAAAAGCTTTCTGTGGAAAAAGTGGATCAACGTAAAGATTTCGCAAAAAATCTCACAAAGAAAATTTTTGAATTACTAAGTGAAGATGCGTACCGTCAGGATTGCGGCAAACGTCTGCATGAAGATTTTCCAACTGATAACGGATCGATGCTGGCAAAGAGGTGGTTGGGGTTAATATCATCCCTTTGACCTGCCCGGTCTTTAAGCCGGGAAGAAGGTAGTCTGACTCTGAAACACAAAACCCCGCCATATGCGGAGTTTTTTGTGCATGGTGACTCGGCTGGGGATCGAACCCAGGACCGTTGGCTTAAAAGGCCACTGCTCTACCAACTGAGCTACCGAGTCATAAATTGTGCAATTTTAAATCTTTCCCCGAAATAGTGCAAAAAATTCAATTTTGCGCTAGAATAATAAACGAATTACGATTATAAATCAAGTTCTAACATGCGCATAGCTTTTATTGGTTGCAAAGGCATTCCGGCCGCCACCTCACAAGGCGGTGGTATTGAAGATCATGTCGAACGTCTGGCAACCAGGCTGGCGCAAAAAGGGCATCATGTTACGGTATATGTCAGACCTTACGCTAACCCGGACAATCGAAAATTCTGGAAAGGAGTGCATCTTATTACGTTACCTAGTTTTCATAGGAAAAATTTAGATGCGATCTCCCATACTTTTTTGTCGTCACTCCATGTGCTTTTTCGAAAAGCCGACATCGTGCATTATCATGGCGTAGGTCCGGCTACGTTATCGTGGATACCTAGAATTTTCAAACCGTTTTCTAAAGTCGTGGTTACCTTTCATAGCCGCGATCAATTCCATGGCAAGTGGGGAAAATTTGCAAAAATATACCTGCGTTTCGGTGAGTGGGCGAGTGTTAATTTTCCGCATGCGACAATCGCGGTTTCGCACGTTATTCAGGTTTTTTGTAAAAATAAATTCAAGAAACACGTTTGGCATATTCCAAACGGCGTAGATGTCCCAGGTCTGAATATCGGATCAGAAGAAATAAAACGTTTCGGATTGAAGCCGGATGGTTACTATTACACGTTAAGCCGGCTGGTTCCGCATAAAGCCATTGATAATATCATTGATGCTTATGCGGGCGTTAAATCGGATCGTAAGCTGGTAATCATCGGCGGAGCGGCCTATGACGATGTGATATATGAAAAAAAATTAAAACAAATGTCTGCTCATGATCCGAGGATAATTTTTTTAGGTCACCAAAGCGGTAAAACATTGCAACAACTTCTTGGTAACGGTTACGCCATGATTCATGCTTCCAGGAGCGAGGGTCTATCGGTCGGGGTTTTAGAAGCGATGTCATACGGTAAGCTGGTCGTAATGAGCGACATCCCTGAAAATCTGGAACTGATCGATCATTCCGGAGTTTCTTTCAAAGTCGGCGACGTAAAGGCGCTTAAAGAAATTTTAACGGACATTGATGAAGATCCTGAAATGGTAAAAGACCGAGGGATGCGTGGTCGTGAGATGGTAAAAATTAAATATTCATGGGATACGATTTTGCTAAAAACCGAATCGTTATACTGGTCACTTTTAAAACCTGATAAATATGAATCCTTTTCAAAATCTTAAGAAGAATTTTACCTCCACGGAGCAAAAAAAACGTGAATTGCAGAACGTTTCTTCTGAAGCTCAAAGGCTGGCTAAACAATCGATTTTTTCCGCTCATCGCGAAGAATTGGAAAAGTCGCAAAAACTTTTAAAAGAATCTTTAAAAAAACTGGAAGGAGGCCGGCGTATTTTAAAAACGCATCCCATGCTGGATAACGAAGGTATGTGGAGAAGCGCTCTTGAAGAATTTTATGAAGCAAAATTTTTCTTAAATACAGTTAATAATCATTCGCCGTTCACAAGCTCGGATTTTAAGGAAGAACCATCCATCATTATCGGGGCTTTATCTGATTTAACAGGAGAGATGGCGCGCTTTGCCGTCAGAAAAGCCACCTTGGGAGATAAAGTCTCTGTTGAAAGACTATTCAAATCCGCCGAAAACATGGTCGCTTTTTTAATGTCTTTGGATTCAACGGGTTATCTGCGCACAAAGACAGACCAGGCAAAACAGCATTTAAGAAGACTGGAAGAGTTGCGTTACGATATTTCGAAAAAATAAATATTTTATGATTAATGAGGAATCAAGACCGGTAGCCGCCATCGTCGCAGCTTTCAATGAGGAATTGACTATCGGACCAATAATAGAAACCCTGGTTGCCTCAAAAATTTTCAGGGATGTTATTGTAATAAGCGACGGGTCTACAGATAAAACATCGGAGATTGCCAAGCAGGCCGGAGCTTCACTGGTTCATCAATTTCCCTGGAGACATGGAAAAGGAGCGGCTATGATGCACGGCGTGTCACATACCGATGCGCCGATTTTATTTTTTTTGGATGCTGATTTGATCGGTTTAAATATTGATCATTTAAAAAAAATCCTTTCGCCGGTTTTGGACGGTAAGCTGGCTATGTGTGTCGGCATCAGAGACCGCGGGAAACTACTTATGAAAATTGCTGCCCATATGCCACTTATCGGAGGAGAAAGGGCTATGAATCGAAACGTGTTTGAAGATATTCCCGACAAGTTTCTACAAGGTTTTATGGTAGAGGGTGCGATGAATTTTTATTGCCGTTCGCATAAATTAGCGTATGGTACGGTTGAATTACCCGGCCTGAAAATTCGACATAAAATGCAAAAAGTGGGTTTTTGGAAAGGTCTGAAAGAATACATAAAAATGGATTATCAGATTATTAAGGCGATGATAATTGTCAGAATAGCTAGAATTAAAGGTGAATTCATATGAGTAGTTTGGCCGGCAAAAAAGTTCTGATACTCGGACTTGGGCAATATCCCAAAGGCAGCGGGATAGCGGCGGCTTTATATGCTCTGGAGCAGGGAGCGGATGTTTTAGTTACAGATCAAAAACCGGAAAAAGACATCGCGGATAATGTTAAACGTTTGAAAGAATATTCAAATGTTAAATTCAGATTAGGTTGTCATAAGCTTAAAGACATAGAATGGGCCGACGTCATTATTCGTAATCCGCGAGTCAGACCAGGTTCCCCTGAAATGCAATTAGCAACGAAGCTAGGAAAAAAAATTGAATCAGATATAACGTTATTTTTAAGCCAGTGTCCCGCAAAAGTAATCGGCGTAACCGGAACAAGAGGTAAAAGCACAACCTCGACGCTTATCGCTAAAATGTTGAAAAATTCCGATAAAAAAGTCTGGTTAGGCGGGAATATTCTTGTTTCACCATTAACATTTTTAAATAAAGTAAAAAAAGACGATTACGTGATTCTGGAACTTTCCAGCTGGCAGACAGAGACGCTTGGTATGGTTTCTATTTCGCCTCATATTGCCTGTATAACAAATATCATGGCCGACCATTTAAACAGCTATGAGGGCATGGAGGATTACGCGGAGGCCAAGTCCATGATTTTCCGCTTTCAAACCGGAATAGACACTGTTATTTTAAACGGTGACGACGGTTTTTGCCGAGACTGGGCTCGTGAAGCGCCCGGTATGGTAAAATTTTTTACCAAACAAAAAGAATATGCGAGTTCCGCGTGGCTTACGGCAGCCTCTTTGATTTTTAAAGACAAAAAAGAACGCGAAATCGTAAAAAAGGAAGAACTTAAAGTGCATGGTGAGCATATGTATATAAATATGTTGGCCGCATCACTGGTCGCTTCAATAGCCGGGGCAAAACGCAGCGCTATCCGTCAGACTCTTCTTCAGTTTAAAGGTTTGTCGTACAGACAGGAGGTTGTAGCGCGAAAAAAAGGCATTATTTTTGTTAATGATACGACTGCCACGACGCCCGACGGCACGATGGCTGCACTTAGAGCATTCGGTAGCGGCAGCGGGACATTGCGCTTGATTCTGGGCGGCGCAGATAAAGAATTGGATTTTTCAAATTTAGGAAAGGAGCTTAAAAAACTTAAGACGGATATAGCGGTACTTCCGGGAAGCGCGGAAAAGAAAATATTCGAAGCGCTCCGGCAGAATCAGATTACTTTTCAAAAAGTAGAATCGCTTAATGAGGCAGTAAAAAATCTTGTTAAACGATCAGTGCCCGGGGACGTCGTGATTCTGTCGCCAGGTTGCGCGAGTTTCGGTTTATTTAAAAATGAATTCGACCGAGGGGATAAATTTAATGCGTTAGTAAAAGCAAGGTCTGTAATCCGGAAATAGTATTGTCCGCTTTAGAGGAAATAGAAATGTCCGGTCCCGATACCATGTCGGGATATGGAACAAAGCTATTTCCCTATGTCGAAGAAGCATTTGAATATCCACGATATCCTTGGCCGCGTAATG
>JBDRFZ010000020.1:0-10383 GCA_043818395.1 Patescibacteria group bacterium | reverse complement strand
CGACCAGGTCGACGAGAACAACGTCTGTGGCACGGGTGGCAACGACCCGGGCACATACCAGATCGAGATCGAAGTCGAATCCAACTCATACCACGTGTGGTGTGAGGGCGGTGCGGTCGAGGCATATGCTCCGGCGACTGCCTGGGACAGTGACATCCTCTGGTTCGAGCCCTGGCACTCATTCGGGTGCGATGCCTGGGACCAGAACGGAGCGAGTTACTTCTGCTCCGTGACGGTTCCGAAGAACGCCTCACTCCGCTTTCAGTGTTATATGAACACGAGCGGTACTGAGACTGCGGGCGACAACGTCCGCTACGTCTTTGCAAACCCATCGCAGTTCCAGAGCGGTGAGAGTGTCAGAGTCTGGGAAAACGGAGTTCATCTCCAATACCCCGGGCAATGCCTCTTCCGCGTGCAGGGCCCGGACCCGACCACCTACACAGAGAACGCTCAGGTCGACCCCTGTCAGATCTGACGCTCCAACCGAACCGTCGAGCAGCGCAAGCTGATCCGGTTCCTTCGCTAAACCCCCGACTGTCTAACAGTTGGGGGTTTTCTAAATAACAAAAAGATCCTTCGACTCCGCTATCGCTGCGCTCAGGACGACAATCACTCTGTCGTCTCGAGCTTGTCGAGGGATCTTGTTTTGTACGATCCGTCACGACAAAAGTTCCTTCGACTCCGCTCCGCTGCGCTCAGGACGACAACCGCTCTGTCATCCTGAGCTCGTCGAAGGACCTTTTTTATCCGATCCTCTTTCCGTCGTCCCGAGCTTGTCGAGGGATCTTTTTATATCGGAATTGATTCTGGACACTCTTTCCACTTCGGGTTCACTTTATTTATTAATTCTTCTTTTTTCGATCTACGCCAACCTTTTAATTGTTTTTCTCGTGATATCGCTTCAAATACGCTGGAGAATTCTTCAAAATAAATTAAATCTGTAAGATGATATTTAGCTGAAAATCCCTGGACGCCTTCATTATTATGTTGAGCAATGCGTTTATGTAGGTCACTCGTAACTCCAATGTACAATACAGTTCGGTGAAAATTGGAAATAATATATACGTAATAATTCATATGGATACCGCTGCCTGATATTACGATCCGTGTCAATACCAATTCCAAAGGATCCTTCGACTCCGCTACGCTCCGCTCAGGACGACAGAGAGGATCCTTCGACTCCGCTACGCTCCGCTCAGGACGACAGAGAGGATCCTTCGACTCCGCTACGCTCCGCTCAGGACAACGGTTCTCTGTCGACCCGATCTTCTTACCTGTCGTCCCGAGCTTGTCGAGGGATCTTTTTCGCAACGTATGATAACCACTTTTTTCTTAAAAGATTCGTAGTTTTAGCCAAATTTTACCTTTTAGACTTGACATGATCTGCTTTGAGTGATAAGTGAAAACATTCGATCTTTACGCACTTTCACAGATCGAGAGAGAAGGAGACGGGAAATTATGAGAACCAGACTAGCGGCGCTAACTTTTTTTATTTTTTTGCTAATAACCGGTTGTTCATACAACGAGGCGAAGAAAGTCACGCAGGGCGGTCAAGGCGGTCAAACCGCATCAACTTCGACTTCGACCACGACGACGAGCCAAGGTGGTTCCGGCGGTGACGCTGGTGGCCAAGGCGGAGTCGCAGGCAGTACTTCTACGGCCGGTTCGGGCGGCGAAACAGGCACGGGCGGCCAAGGTGGCGAAGCGGGCTCGGGCGGAGTCAAGGCCTGCAACCCTGGCGACCAACAGCATTGCACGACTTCGTGCGACTCCATAGGACTTCGTGGCTGCAGTGTCTACGGGGTGTGGAGCGGTTGCGTTCCACCTTACGAAGTCTGTAACGGCGAAGATGATGACTGCAACGACGGGGTCGATGAAAACGACGTCTGCGACAACGAGTGCGTGGACACCGGAAATGAGTGCATCTGGGGCGGCTATGGCTGCGCCTATGCTCCGGAAGTCTATTGCATCTGGGAGCCTGATGGCCCGGGCGGCGATCCAGCATTGGTCTTCCAGTGTCTGTGTCCGGACAGTCTGGGCAAAGGCACCTGGCAAGCGCCCGGCGTGATCTGCGAAGAAATCCCACTCTGCTGGAACGACATCTAGCGCACGATTCCGTGCGGCTACTCTCTTCTCTCTCGATTCACTAAACGATCCGATTAATCATCGGGTCGTTTTTAAATACAAAAAAGATCCTTCCCGACGCTACGGTCGGGACAAGTTGATAAGCTCAGGATGACGGAAAGAGGATCGGAGAGGAAAAAAGGTCCTTCGACAAGCTCAGGATGACAGAGTGGTTGTCGTCCTGAGTGGAACGTAGCGGAGTCGAAGGATCTTTTAGAATTTACAGCGTCTTGCTTGACCAGGCGTCACGTCTCGTTCATTCTGGTAGCGAAATGACGAGCGGAGAAATGTTTGGTGATGACATTATCGGTCACGCTACTATCGTGAAGCTGCTTTCGGCGTGGTTAAAAGATCCGGCGTCGGTATATCTTTTTTACGGTCCGGCGCATGTCGGCAAGCGGACCGTATCGGAACGTTTCGTAAGACAACTGCTTGGTTTGAAGTTACAGGATTCGCGCTGGCAAAACCATCCTGATTTGGTTTTGCTGGAACCTGAAGAAGGTAAGGCGATGGTTTCCGTCGAACAGGTTAGATCCTCGAGAGAGCGATTATCCATGCGACCGCTCGTGGCGCCGCGACTTGTCGCTTTTTTGCCATGTGTTGACAGGTTGAATGATTCAGGCACGAATGCGCTTTTAAAAATCATGGAAGAACCAGCCGCCGGTGCTGTGTTCGTGATGGTAGCCGAAGATCTTGGTCGCATACCGCTTACGGTCAGGAGCCGTTCGGTCATGGTTCCTTTTAATATTATTCCAAAAAATGAAATAGCAGATGCTTTGGTCTTGCGCGGAGTACTGCGCGACCAAGCTTTAATGCGCGCGGAATCAGCTCGCGGCCGGCCAGGACTGGCACTTGCTCCAAAAATGGAAACAAATGAAAGTGGACGCGAGTTTGCGTCAAATTTTCTTAAAGCGAAAAGCGTGGGTGAGCGGCTTTATGCCATAGATGTATTAGTGAAAGATTGCGAATCAGATGAAGATCCAGTTTCCAGGTGGCGTGATGAGCTTCTTCAAGCAATGCAGGCCACATCCGGAGAATTGTTTTCAAATCCAGAGATCTCTTTACGTTTAGGTGAAGCGCTGATTGCTTCGCTTAATACTCTTACCTCGGCTGTTCCACCTCGTTTTCCGCTCGAAGAATGCGCGGCAAACCCTGACATCTTCCATGTACGCCGCGTCTAAACTATAATAGGAACGTTACGTAAAAAAAATTATGAAAATACATTTTCGTTCTTCAGTTTTTTTAATACCTGTACTAACTCTCACTTTATTCGGACAAGGATGTTTTGGTTCATCGACGAGCGCACCCACAGGCCCGGATGGCGGAGTATGGAAAACTTCTGACAGCGGCACGACCTGGGTTAATAAAAAGGCCCTGGTTTCCGGTCCCAAGGTCACAGCTACCGGCGCTGCATTTTCTATCGTCAATATGGCTTTTGATCCTCAGGATCATAATACGATTTATCTGGCGACAGCCGCGCATGGCATGGTTTTTTCCCTTGACGGCGGAGATTCCTGGCAGCAGGCAAAATCCCAGGATGAAAAAAAGAATGTCCTGACTTCAGGTCGGGTCAATGCCGTGGCCGTTGATCCAAAAAACAAATGTATTGTTTATGCGGCCAGCGGCAATAAGATTTATAAAACCGAAACTTGCGGTCGTGATTGGAATCAAATCTTTTTTGATCCGCGCACCGATAAATCATTCACCCAGCTAATCGTCGATTGGTTCAATCCTACGATTTTATATGCAGGCACCAATGACGGAGATATTTTCCGTTCCACGGATGCCGGTCTTTCTTGGCAGATGTCCAAACGCGTAGACGGCATTTCAATCACCAGTCTAGGAATGGATCCGCGGGACTCCAGGTTGGTATATGTCGGTACGCAAGGCGATGGTATTTGGAAGACTGTGGACGGTGGTACGACCTGGACCCAGATCAAAAAACAATTCGGCGAAGAATATACTGATGCGAGGCGTGTAATACAGCTCGTAATCGACCCGGTAGAAGCAAATGTGATTTATAACGTTTCAAAATACGGTATTATCAAATCGCTTGACGGCGGAGAAACCTGGAAGGCACTTAATCTGACTTCGCCCCCGGGAACGGTTAAGATTAATAGTCTGGCAGTAGATCCTAAGAATAATAAGCACTTAATTTATACTGGAGTTTCCACGTTGCAATTTTCAAGCGACGGAGGAGTTAGCTGGACGCCTAAAAAATTACCCACCACACAAGCCGGGTCGATTCTGCTTTTTGATCCCATCGATAGCAAGGTGATTTACCTCGGCACAGTCCCGCCACCCAGTAAAAAATAATACACGTTAAAACGAAATCCGTAGGGGTAGTGCCTTGTGCCTACCACGGTTATAACGTTAGTTTTTCGTCTCCTAATTGACTATTTGGCCAAAAAATGGAAAACTAGGGTTAATTTTCATATGCCAAACATCATAGAAGCCGCCAAACCTGATTTCCAAAAGATAATCATGCATTTAGAGAAGGAACTGCATAACATGAGAGGCGGACGGGCGAATTCGGCAATAGTTGAGGGTGTAAAAGTCGAAGCTTATAATTCAACCATGGATTTAAAATCGTTGGCCTCGGTTTCTATCCCGGATGCAAAAACCATTCAGATCGAGCCTTGGGATAAAGCAGTGGTAAAAGAAATAGAAAAAGCATTAATCGCGGCTAATCTTGGCATGGCGCCGAATGTTGCCGGTACGGTTATACGTTTGAACATGCCGCCAATGACCGAAGAAAACAGGCGTGAAGCTGTAAAGATGGTGAAAGATAAAGGTGAACAGGCGCGCATCAGCATCCGCGGAGTGCGCGAAGAAGCGCGCGAAACAATCCAGAAACTGGAAAAAGACAAAGCCATCGGCGAGGACGAACTTTTCCGTTTATTGGAAGATTTGGACAAGATGGTTTCAGATTTTAACAAACAAGTGGATGCTCGAGTGAAAGAAAAAGAAGAGGATTTGATGACCATATAAAAAATATCAATATGCCCATTTCTCCAGAACAGAAGATGGATCTCTTGGTGTCGCTCTGCAAGCGACGCGGCTTCGTGTATCCGGATTCCGAAATCTACGGAGGTTTTGCCAATGCCTGGGACTATGGGCCGTATGGCGTGGAACTTAAAAATAATATCCGCGATGCCTGGTGGCAGAAATTCGTTAGAATGAGAGACGATATGGTCGGTGTCGACACACCTATTATCATGCATCCAAAGGTCTGGGAAGTGTCGGGACACGTGCAGAATTTTACGGACCCTCTGGTTGACTGCAAAAAATGCAAACGCCGTTTTCGCGCTGATCACTTGCTCGAATCAAAATCCGCGGAACCGGGCTATGACAAAGAAAAGCCGGTTGATATGAAAGATATCAGATGTCCTGAATGTGGCGGCGAGTTAACCGATATCCGTCAATTCAACTGCATGTTCAAAACGTTTGTCGGCGTAACCGATGACGCTACATCCGTGGCTTACCTGCGTCCTGAAACAGCGGGTGGGATGTTCGTCTCCTGGAAGAGTGTGCGTGATTCTATGCGCAAGCGCTTGCCGTTTGGCGTGGCGCAGATCGGTAAAGCATTTAGAAACGAGATCACGCCCGGTAATTTTATTTTCCGCACGCGTGAATTCGAACAGATGGAAATCGAATATTTCTGCCGCAAAGATGACGCGCCGCGGATTTTTGAAGACTGGCTCGAGGAACAACGAAAGTGGAATACAGGAGTACTCGGTCTTTCGGTATCCAATTTAAAACAATACGAACATCCAGATTCGGAGCGTTCGTTCTATTCGGCTAGGACCGTGGATTTTGAATATACTTTCCCTTTCGGCATCAAAGAATTGACTGGTCTGGCTAATCGCACTGATTACGACCTGGGACGCCATCAGGACGGTTCCAAAGAAGATCTGCGTTACACGGATCCGGAGACTGGCGAAAAATTCATCCCGTATGTCATTGAACCGACATTTGGTTTGAATCGCGCTATGCTGGCAGTTTTATCCGAGCATCTCGACATCGACGAAGCTGATACGACTGAGGAAGGCGAAAAAGAACCGCGCATGGTTTTGCGTTTGCCGCCAAAACTCGCGCCCGTTAAAGTAGCGGTTTTCCCATTACAAAAGAAAGGTGAATTGCCGGAGATCGCGAAGGGCTTAGTCAGAGAAATTCGCCAGTCAGGATTAATGGTTGAATACGACGAATCAGGTTCCATCGGTAAGCGTTATCGCCGTCAGGATGAAATCGGGACGCCATGGTGTATAACGATTGACGTGGAATCCGCGGAAGATAAAAAAGCTACGATTCGCGATCGCGACGCCATGACCCAGGAACGAGTCGCTTTAGCCGACATACCTTCCTGGATCGCTTTGCGTTTATCAAAATCGTAAAACGGTTTATCGCTTTAAAGATCAAATGCTCACATGAAACCAAAATTACACAAATTAAAAAATGGCATGCCGGTTCTATTCGTTCCGGAGAGTAGTGCGGAATCTATGACGCTTCTTGTTTTAGTTAAAGTCGGTTCAAGATACGAGACAAAAAAAATAAACGGCGCTTCTCATTTTATCGAGCACCTGATGTTCAAAGGCACCAAGCGGCGGCCCACAACCGAAGTTCTTTCGCGCGAGCTTGATCGTTTCGGCGCTGAGTTCAATGCTTATACCGATAAGGACATGACCGGTTATTACATCAAAATGGATGCGGCTAAAACCAAACTCGCCATAGACATGCTGCATGACATGCTCTTCCATTCCAAATATGATCCTAAGGAAATCGACTGTGAGAGGGGGGTTATTCTCGAAGAGATAAACATGTACGAAGACAATGCGCGCATACACGTGGAAGATATGCTGGAGGAGATCCTGTTCCCGGACTCCACGCTCGGTTGGAATATCGCTGGCACGCGAGACATTGTCAGGCGCATTACGCGCGAAGAGCTGATTAACTATCGTGACGCCTATTACATCCCGGAAAGAATGACGGTGGTAGTTTCCGGCAAGATCATCCCGGGCACGCTTCAGACTCTCGAAAAAACGTTTGGCAGTGTCGCTCGTCCATCTCGAAAAGATAAGGTTTTTACGCCCTTCAGCCCGCCAATCTGCCTCACCAGACGTATCGCTTTCAAAAATAAACAGACCGAGCAGGTGCAATTGACCCTCGCTTTTCACGGACTCAAACAATCGGATAAAAAATTACCGGCCGCCACTCTGCTTTCTGTGATCATGGGGGCTAATATGTCATCGCGCTTATTCATTCAGATACGCGAACGGCGTGGTTTGTGCTATTCCATTCGGGCCGCTCATCAGGCGCGCGAGGACGTCGGCCTGTTCCAGGTATCAGCCGGTTTGGATAAAACCAAGTTCGGCGAGGCAGTCGAAGCTATCTTCAGAGAATTAAAAAATGTGGTCAAAAGCGGCGTAACAGCCGAGGAGCTGCAGCGCGCCAAGGATTTCATACGCGGCCAGACGGTTTTAGCTTTCGAAGATTCTTCTTTCCAGGCCGGCTGGTATGGCAAGGACTGGCTGTTTCGCAAGCGTCTGGAAACTCCTGATGAGCGCATGAAACGTTTTGCTAAAGTCACTAAAGCGGAGATAAAAGCCACGGCTGAATTGTTATTTCGTCCGGAACATATGGCAACGGCAGTCATCGGTCCATTTAGCAGCCTGAAGAAAGTAAAGAAACTAATTACCTGGTAAAAAAAGTATGAAAAAATTAATCATCGCCAACTGGAAGATGCATTACGGTCCGATTAAAGCCGGAGCCTGGGTCAGGGCTTTTCGGCGCGAAAGACTGCCTAAGGATTTGGACATTTCCGTTGCAGTTCCATTCGTGTCGCTGGCAGCGGCTCGTGCCTCACTCGGACGCGCTTCCATCCCTTCGCTTGCAGCCCAGGATTGTTTTTGGAGCGAGGAAGGGTCGTTTACCGGCGAGATATCGCCCGGCATGTTGCTTGAATTCGGTACCGAATTCTGTCTGCTCGGACACAGCGAACGCCGGACCTATCTTTTAGAAACCGACGAAATGGTTGCACATAAAGCTGTAGCCGCACAAAAAGCCGGAATCTCACCCGTCATTTGCGTAGGCGAAACCGAAGCCAGACGCCGACGCGGCGAAGGAACCAAGTTTGTGCGCAGTCAGGTTCAGGCAGCTATCGGCGGGTTGAAAGGCGACGGACGCGCACCGCCGATTATCGCCTATGAACCAATTTGGGCCATAGGATCAGGACGCCCATGCGCTGTCCAGGACGCAAAGGAAATGCATGAAGCGATTCGCGGCGTCTTGCGCAAGAAATTCGGCAGTCAGGCTGAAAATATCAGAATCATTTACGGCGGTTCGGTGGATGCTAGGAACATTTTGGAATATTTGACCACGACCAGTATAGATGGTGCTTTGGTCGGTGGCGCCGCTCTTGATCCCAGGAGTTTTGGTCTGCTTTGCCGCGCCTCGGTTCCCGCGTAAGAAATCCATGATTTATTGGATAGCCTTGCCCATAGCCGGGATTTGCATCATCGTCATGCTGATGATGCTTTTTAGGCATTGGAAGGAAATCAGATTGCTCAATCCGGATTCCATAGCCGAAGAGCGTGAGAAGCAAAAGCTTGATGAGTTGCTTTTACAAAGGCTGACGCGAAAGAAAACCGAAAAAGTCGCTCCCTTTCGAGCCGTAGTTCAGCGTTTTACTTTAAACTGCAAGACCGCTTTCCATGCGGCTTATATAAAATTAGTCAGGCTGGAAAGGCTTTATAAGCAGGCGGCTGCGCCATTTGCCATGATGACCCCGGCGGTTAAAGACAGGGTCAAGTCTCTGATTGATGATGCGCGATCATTGGCACGTGATATGAAATGGGCTGAAGCTGAAAAACGATATCTGGAAGTGCTGGTAATTGACAAGCGAAACTTTGACGCCTACAAAGGACTTGGAACGATTTACCTCAAACAGAAACTATATCCGCAAGCCAAGGAGACCTACGATTTTATTCTGAAAAGCCACAAGGCGGACGATGCTTGTTATTCAGCTATCGCCGAGATAGCCGAGGTTGATGGGGATTTGAAGAAAGCCGAAGAGATGAGGCTTAAAGCCGTGGAATGTCGACCCAAATTAGCTCATCGTCAGGCCGAGTTAGCTGTATTTTATCTGGATCAGAAAAAACCGGAAAAAGCTTGGCCTTATGCCAAACGCAGTGCGGAGCTGGATCCGAATTCGGCAAAATACCTTGAACTTTCTTTGGAGACTGCTATACTTCTCGGCGATCAAGGTGAAGCTAAACGTCGCTACGATAAGCTGCGTGTACTTTCCGATGATCGTCCAAAATTGCAGGCGTTCAAACAAAAGATAGACGATATTGAGCATCTAGAGGAGAATCAAAAAAAATAAAAACAAACATTTCATTATATTGCCGTTGTAGCTCAGCTGGTAGAGCATCTCCATGGTAAGGAGAAGGTCACCGGTTCAATCCCGGTCAACGGCTCCATGTCGCTCGCGAGTGACGCGGCAGGCCACTTTCAAGAAATGGAAGCAGGCACGCCACGCCGCTCGCGAGCGATCCCTGGGCAGGTACCGAAGCGGTCAAACGGGACAGACTGTAAATCTGTTGGCATACGCCTTCCAAGGTTCGAATCCTTGCCTGCCCACCATAAAAAATACGACTTCTTAATCAGAGTCGTGTTTTTTAATAGTTGACAATTATCAAGAATTTTGCCTATATTCATGCAGACAACCGGGTATTTATTCACTAATGCAGTGTTGTTGTAAATTGAGTTAGAAGGGGAGTAAGCAGTGTCTACAAAAATCAAAGCAGGTGCGTGCGCCGTTCCTTCATCCGCCGATCATCAGATTGATGATAAGCGTTTGTACCGATTATGTTGGAGAATAGAAGAGCTCGAGATTTCGGTACGAACATACGGTTATCTTCTCAAAATACGGGACATGGATCCAGACAAACTGACTTATATCGGCGACCTCGTTCAGTGGGAGGAGAGAGATCTGCTCCGTACCAAGAAGATCGGTCGGAGTTCTCTGAGGGAGATCAGAGAGTTACTTGAGGAGCTTGGACTCGCATTCGGCATGAAGCCTGATCATGAGTTGGTCGTGTTATTCAACGAAAAGCGCAAGTCACTACAAAAGAGGGGTGACTGAATCGTAGCCGGCGATTTCACTGTTCAAAGACAGGTAGAAGTCGCCGGTCATTTTTATTTTAAGCTTGTTTTAACTCGTATTTTTTTGTAAGGTTCATATAATATGAATCTCGAAAT
>JBDRFZ010000019.1:0-54258 GCA_043818395.1 Patescibacteria group bacterium | reverse complement strand
CTCCACCACCTGCGACGGCAACATGGACAAGTGGTACTGTGCCACCAATCCAGAGCTGAACAAGGATCCGAACGACGAGATCTACGACACGGATCTGATCCACTGCGACGGATTCGAGGCCACGGAATCTTCAAGTTGCCCGGGTGGTTGCATCGTCAACTCCAGCAACGTGGACGATAGATGCGACTCCACCACCTGCGACGGCAACATGGACAAGTGGTACTGTGCCACCAATCCAGAGCTGAACAAGGACCCGAACGACGAGATCTACGACACGGATCTGATCCACTGCGACGGATTCGAGGTAGCAGAAGTCGGGTCTTGTCCGGACGGCTGCACGATCAATTCCTCCCCTACGGATGACGTTTGCCAGGGAGGAAGTTGTGGCAACGGAACCATCGAAGGTTACGAATCGTGCGACTTATCGAACATGAACGGCCACACCTGCGTGACCGAGGGGTTCGACGGCGGCACCGTCGGCTGCACGACTTCGTGCATGCTGAATACCGCTGGCTGTTGCCATGATTCCTGTACCGGAACGGTGCAATGCGTGGGTAATGTTCAACAAACTTGCCAGGTCGGCACATCCGGATGCAGCGAATGGGTCAATACCGGAACCTGCACCCAGAGTTGTACGACCGAGATCGCCTCAAGTCCATGTTTCACCTGGACATCTTCTGCCGGAGGCATGTACGAAATCTTCGAGATCTGCGCCGAAAAGGCTGGTGACAACAGGCTCAAGATCCATGTTCGCAAGAACCCGCCAGGTACGTTCGGTACTCGGTATTACGGGTTACGCGTTTTCGGAGTTTCTGATCCGGAATGTAGCCACAGCACTTATGGTTACAACGAGCCTACGGGCGGAGTTTCTGTTTCCGGATACGGAACCAGTGAGCTGATCATCGAGTTTGATGTGGCTTGGGCCGCTGGGCAGACTTCCAAGTGCTATTGCGCATTTGCCAAGACCCAGTCCGGAGACCCCGGCTACAGCTCGTCTAGTGACGAGCAGAAGATTTGGTGGTATTCGCGCAGACTTATCGTAAACCAAGTCTGCAATTAGCTGACCTTTCACCAAACGATCCTGGTAGCAATCTCGCTGACCAGGGTCTTTTTTTTATGCTAGAATCCCTTTCTGCTCTTTGGAGGTTAAAATGAGTGACGAACCAGAAGAAGATCTCGAGGAAGAAGATTATGAGATGGAATGGGAATCCGCGGCGCGCGAGGCGGTTGCCGCATTGCTTCAGTCAGCCGAGTGGGACGTAGAACAGAGATGCGTCGTGCTTCCTGATACAGAGCATGGAAAATTCCCGACAACAGTGGAAAGTATCGAGGATTTACGTCGAGAATTGCTCGATGCCTTTCGCGAGCAATGGTATGCAAACGCTCCTTCTGAGGGCGGTGACGCCGTGTTCCGATCGGACGACTCCGAGGACGAGGTCGTCGAGGAAGAGCTGGGAAAATACGCACCACAAATCACAAGCCTCGGGTGGAGGCTTTATAGTCTTTAAGTAGACGGACGCCTAAAGACTCTCTACTTGCGTTTGCTAAAGAGCAAGCGCTTTTTTTAGAATATTTTTATTGTTTTAATAAGTTGACAAGAACCCGGATACTACTTAAATTCATGTCGCACCTTGAAAGGATTTATCACCATGACACAGTCGTTTGAATCCAGGGTCACGATATCCCAAGTTTTAGAATTTTTTCGTCGTTTCGGATGTTTTGGTGGAAATATGTTTAGGTTAAAAAAACTTCTTGGAAACGACCAGCTCATGAAATGGTGGATTAAACAACTTGATTGCCGTCCGGAGTTCGGACTCATCCATGGCGTGTACACGCCGTTAACCGATATTTTGCCGTCGTTTCAAGCCCGATGCAGATTGGAGAAAATGGATTACGGCAAGTTCACCTGGGACGGACCAAAAAAGCCCCCTGCTTACGATCCGGAAGATTCGGAAATCGTTGTTGTTCTCGACGTCGCTCTGGACACCTTGCAGAATACTTTTGAGTTTGCACTTCGCTGGATTGCTGATGATGTCGGTTTGAGTTGCAATAATGATCTTGCTACCGACTCAGATCATCTTGCTCTTCTCGAGGGCTGTGAACTTAAACCCTGGTCGCTTCGCTGGGTGCGTATCAAGCTCGATGCAGGGAAGAGCCATAAAGAACCACGGCTGGCGTGTAGTCCCGTTTCCTCTCCTGCCTGCTCTTTGTTGTTTATGATAGCCGAACATCCCGAGAAACAAGAAAAAAAAGATCACAGCAGTCCACGTGCCTTTTGGATTCCTGGATTGCGCTGTAAACGGAAAAATTCCAAGATCAAATCATTGGATTTTACTCCTTATTTTACTTTTCGAAGTTCAAGAAATCGCGGCATTAATCTTTGCTTGGAGTCCAGTAATCGACATATTTTTTGGGCTCTTCCACAGTACGTTTAGATTACTTTTTGGTTTTATGCGTTTTTCCAAAAAAACGTATTTTTTTATTCCTTAACAATGTATTTGTAAAATCCCCGTTTTCCTAATTCCACCATCATTCCGTAACCGATCACGATTATTGCGATGTAGGCTAGAACTTTGGCTGGTAAGCCGATTAATTCAAAATCATTTCCTAACGGCGAGTAAACAATAACCAGTGAAATAACAATCGCCATGACGCAAGCCGTGGTTAAGATTTTGCTGGGCAAATTATTCAAACTAGTACGGCGAGAGCGTAAGAGGAAAATGACCACGACTTCGGTAATGAGCGATTCTACGAACCAACCCGAACGGAATAGCGCTAGGTTCGTGCCAGCACCGACTAAAAAATAAAGCATGCCGAAGGTCATGAAATCCGCGATGCTTGAGATGGGTCCGAAAAAATACATGTACCTAGCGATGGTTTTTATATTCCAGGAATGCGGCTTGGCCAGGTCTTCATCCGCCACTTTGTCGCTCGTTATGCCTAGCATGGGTAAATCGCTAAGCAAGTTTAAAAGCAGAATTTGCGCCGGTAGCATGGGTAAAAAAGGCAAAAACATGGAAAGGGCGGCGAGTGATAGCATGTTGCCGATGACCAAGGCTTGTTATTGTTTTGGTTCATGACCGATTGATGGTTTATGCGCCTTCCTTTTTTTCACGTCTAATCGTAAGCCAGTGATAAAGAAATAGAGGTAAACCTACGACGATCAGGGAAATATCTCTAACAGCATCGCGTTGATTCCTGATAGACAAAGCTTCTTTTTCATCAACCTTACCCTGTTCGCATAACATGATCCGATTTTGGAATTGTTCTTCAGTTTCATTAATATCGGGTACTTTGGTGATCATGGCGGCGCACGGTGGCTCGCGATATTCATTCAAAGCCGCTTTTGGGAAAATCCAGGTTCTTAAACAAAGATTAACCACATCGGAAGTAGAAAAAACCACCATAAAAAGAGAGATGAGCGAGACCAGGTAAAAATAGATGGTTTTTATAAGCAACGATTTTGAAGAATCTTGCATATACGCATATTTTAGCACGGAATATTGGAATACGTAGGGGCACAACGCGTCGTGCCCTGGGTTATGGCGCAGGTATGGTCAAGACGCGTCGTGCCCCAAAGAAATGCATAACGATAATTTAGGTAATTAATAAATAATTATTAAATTCATCTAAAATTAGCCAATAATTCGATAAGCTCAAGTCTTGACAAAAACCTCAAAATATGGTTGAATAAAAGGTTCCGGCCTGCTTATTGTGAGCAGTATTTACCGGAACTGGAGTTTTTTAGACATGGAAATCAGCGTAACCTCCTGTTCGCCGCGTTCTTCTCGTATTCTGGACTCCTCGGAAGCGTCCCTCGTGACCTTTCTCGGAGCGTTTTACCCCGAGCAGACGGCCGAGTATCCGGACGGGAGGATCTCGCTCCGCACCGGTTCGGTTCGCACCGGCATGACCGCCGTGGCCGAGACGGCAGTGTGGGATCCGGACGCGCTCATGTGCCCCGGCCTTTCGCCCGAAGAGATCCTCATCGCCCGCGAGGAGGACGATCATGAGGAAGACAAGGAGATCCTGTGCGGAGACGGTCGGATCGTATGTTTCCGCGATCTACCGATCGAAGACGCCGAGGCGCGCAACCGCCCCATCCGTCTCACCCGCGTAGTGGTGCAGGCGGCGTAAGGACGACGTTGTACAGGGCGAGGAGACCTCGCCCCTACCAAGCCCCTGGTCGTGAAAACGATCGGGGGATTTTTTTTCATGAATTAGCTGCTAAAAATCGTAGCCCTCTCTGGCTTGAGTGCCGTGGTAAAAGTAATGCTCCACGAGCGTCATGTCTGTGATGAGGTCCGCCATATCCAAAAAAGATTTCGGTGCGTCGCGACCCGTTAAAACAATTTCAATTTCCGGTTTTCTGTTTTGTAAGAGCTCCAATGCCCGCAACTCGTCCGCGATGCCTAAAGACACGGAGCTGTTTATTTCATCTAAGATAACGAGATCATGCCGCGCTTCATTCAATAAGCCTTTGACGATTTCGAGCGCCCGCTCCCCTTCCAGACGATCAAGATCAGTCACTCCGAAACGGAATTTTTTTGTCTGCGGATCGATTCTATCCAAACCCGTGGGGTAAAATTCCATGTCTGGAAATCTCTCTAAGATTGTTTTTCGCTCCGAGTAGTGATCTTCTCCGCCTTTGTCAAAAGCAACCCAGGCAACGCGTTTGCCGGCACCTATGGCGCGCATGACAAGCCCAAGCGCGGCTGTGGTTTTGCCTTTGCCGTTTCCTGTGTAGCATTGGAGCATAAACAACCCTTTTTTTCAGCTACATCCGGACGTTGCTCCGCAGTTCAGGCATTTGTAGCAGGCACCGTTGCGGACCATGATGGAGCCGCAAGTGTCGCATGTCGGGGCGTCTGACTGATTGTCAAAAGTCATGGTTAGATTGGAAGTGCCGGTTTGCGGTTCAAGAAGACTTGGTTGTGATGACGTTTCCGGGTCTTCATGGCTTACATCTTTGGCTAATTCCAGATTTTGCAACTCCTGCGTGACCGAAGGTATGGGTGTTTCTACGTTTATGCCAAGTGAAGCCTGTTCTTCTGGAGACAGGAATTTCAATCCCAGCCATCGGAAAATGTAATCGCTGATGGATTTGGCCACGCGAATATTCGGATTAGTGGTAAAACCTGACGGTTCAAAACGGACATGCGCGAATTTATTGACCAGAATTTTTAGGGGTACGCCATACTGCAGGCCGATTGATACGGAGGTGGCAAAAACATCGAGTAATCCTGATAGCACGCTACCCTCTTTGGAGATGGTGACAAAGATTTCGCCGGGCGTGCCGTCGTCGTAAAGCCCGACGGTGATGAAGCCCTTATGCGGTCCGATTTGGAATTTATGGGTTATGGCTTTGCGCTCATCAGGCATGTGCCGTCGTCGCGGAGCATAAGGTTGAACCGTAACGGTTTCCGGTTCTTTTTTCTTTTCCGTAATTTCAGTTTTGGATGTGGTGAGAGGTTGAGCACGTTTACAGCCATCGCGGTAAATGGCCACAGCTTTTAGTCCCATTTTCCAGCCTTCCATAAAAACATTCGTGACATCTTGGACTGTGGCTTCGGCCGGCAGGTTAACGGTTTTAGAGATTGCACCGGAAAGAAAAGGCTGAACCGCCGCCATCATGCGCAAATGTCCAAGATAATGAATTGAGCGCGAGCCTTTAGCGGCTTTAAAAGCGCAGTCAAAAACTGCCAAATGTTTTTCCTGCAGATGCGGTGCGCCTTCGATGGTATCGTTTTGATCGATCCAGTCTACGATCTCGCGTATCTGCAGTTCGGTGTAGCCAAGGAGGTGTAAAGCTTGCGGTACAGTTTGGTTTACGATTTTCATCATGCCGCCGCCGACCAGCCATTTGTATTTGACGAGCGCGATATCCGGCTCTACACCGGTCGTATCGCAATCCATTAAAAAAGCAATGGTTCCGGTGGGTGCCAGGACGCTCACTTGTGCATTTCTATAGCCATAATGCTCACCGGCAGAGAGGGCCTCTGTCCAAGCCGAACGCGCGCGTTCAAAGACGTTTGTGGGCACGCCTTGGGGGTTTAAATGATAAGCGCTGTCGCGATGTCGGCTGATGACGCGGAGCATTGAATCACGATTTTTAATGAATCCGGCAAAAGGCCCGATTTTTTGTGACATCTTGGCCGATTGATCGTATGACACGCCGGTCATAATGGAGGTGATGGCGGCGGCCACGTTTCGGCCGGCATCAGAGTCGTAGGGCAACCCCATGCTCATAAGCAGGGCGCCGAGATTGGCGTAGCCGATGCCAAGCGGCCGATACATGTGAGAATTAAATTCAATAGCTGTCGTCGGATACGATGAATATTCTACGATTATTTCCTGCGCTGTAATTATAATGCGGCAAGCATGTTCGAAGGCGGCTACATCGAATTCTCCGTTTTTAACGAACCTCATCAGGTTTAATGAAGCTAGGTTGCAGGCGGAATCATTCAGGAACATGTATTCCGAGCATGGGTTTGAGCCGTAAATACGATCAGTGTCAGCGCAGGTATGCCAGCCGTTTATGGTCGTGTCATATTGCATTCCGGGATCGCCGCACTGCCAGGCTGCATCACTTATTTCTTGTAAAAGTTCACGGGCTTTGAATTTTTCGAAAGGTTCGCCCGTGGTCACGTATTTTGTCCAAAAATCTCCATCTTCGGAAACGGCTTTCATGAAAGCGTCGGTGACCCTGATGCTGTTATTTGCGTTTTGAAAGAAGATCGAAGAATATGCCTCGCCGTTCAACGATCCATCAAAACCGGCATCAATTAGAGCGTGCGCCTTTTTTTCTTCTTTGGCTTTGCACCAGACGAATTCGCGGATATCGGGATGGTCGATGTCGAGCATCACCATTTTAGCGGCGCGTCTGGTTTTTCCGCCGCTTTTTATAACACCGGCAAAGGCGTCAAAACCGCGCATGAAAGACACGGGACCGGATGATTTGCCTGATGAATTAGCCAGACTTTCTTTGGATGACCTGAGAGAAGATAGGTTGGATCCTGTGCCTGAGCCATATTTAAAAAGCATGCCCTCGGTTACCGCTAGCTGCAAAATAGAGCGCATGTCGTCCTGGACCGAGTTGATAAAACAAGCTGAACACTGCGGATTGGGATTTACGCCTACGTTAAACCACACCGGAGAATTGAAAGCCGCGCGTTGATTTACCAGGATCGAAGTAAGTTCCGTTTCAAAACTGTGTGCATCTTGCTCAGCATGAAAATAACCGCCGCGTCTCCCCCAGTCGCTTATGGTTCTGGCGATGCGATCCACGACTTGTCTCATGGATGTTTCGCGTTCCGGTGTTCCCAGTCGTCCGCGAAAGTATTTTGAAACGATGATATTAGTGGCGGTTTGGCTGTAATTTTTTGGGACCTCGACATTTTTTTGTTCAAAAACATTCTTCCCTTTTTCGTTGGTTATGACCGCATCGCGCGAATCCCACTCTAATTCATCGTAAGGATGCACGCCCTCGGTACTAAAAAAACGTTTAAAAATCAGGCCTTTTCCATAAGTCGGTTGTTTTTCTTGCCTGGCGGCGATTTGTTTGTATGAAAGATAGTTGCGCGCTACCTGGGCGTAATTCGTGTTGAGTAATATTGTCGCTACAGCGTCCCTGACGTCGTGAGTGCTCGGAACGGTATGGCCGTCAAACTGGTTTGATAAATAATGGAGCACATAGTCCATGACCTTGTCGATTTCGTTTTTATATTTTTCAATGCCAAAACCGCTGATTTCAAAAGCGGCGCAAACCGATCCCCTGATTTTAGCCGGCTGGAATTTATCCAATTCTCCGTCTTCTCGTTTGATGGACTTTATGGTTCGAAGATAATTCACGACCGCTTCCATATCGACTTCCGGTGATTCGGGGTTGAAGGTTTTTGAGGCATTGGTTTGGGGAGACGTTGGCGTCATAAATGGTTTGGACGTTTTGCTTAGTTATTGTTTATCGCGTACGGGTTCCCGATGTTTTAATACAGAAACCCATTTTATTCCAGACCACAACATATTGTGGTCTAAAACGGAGTATACCACAGCCCGTTGTGTTTAACGATTTTGCCTGCTTGAGGGTTATTTTATCCTTTAAAAGGCCGAAGAACCGCCATATTAAGCCGGTGGGCGCGGAGCCCAGATGTGGATATCCCACCAGGCCAGCAGGCTGGCGGCCAGATCCCTGATCCAGAAGAATGCACCGCGTTTATATGTTTGCAAGTCAGAGGTGACGCCGTCGGCTTTTAATCCAAGGTTGTTGCAGAGGTACAGTGCCCGCGCCATGTGAAAGCGTTGCGTTACGATAACCACATCATGAAGCTTGAAGTTATAAACAGCGCGTTTGCAACTTTCGTAAGTTCTATAACCCTGGCCGTCAACCAGGATGTCCTGATCCGGTATCTGGTTATCCAATAAAAATGATTTCATAGTTTCAATTTCATCGCGTTTAAAATCACCGTCATCACCTGTTATCAGGATTTTTTGTACGGCCCCATTTTTATAAAGTGCGGCGCCGATGAGCAATCTGTCGCGCAATGCGTCTGATGGTTTTCCGTCTGATGTGATACTCGCCCCCAAAACCATGGCAATTTCGGCTTTTGCTTTATCCAAGCTTGATATTTTGCTTAAATAACGCAACTGGACGTCACCGATAATAAATAAAACAACCGCTGATAAAAGCGCGGCGGCAATAATCCCCAGGCGAATACAGCGTTTCATTCTAAAATTTCAGGTTTATCTATTAGTAAGATTTCCGGGCTGTTTGACGAGCCGGTAATACGGAGAATGTCTTTATCAATTTTTCCGAATTCTTTGCCCGCTAAATTATATTGGTTCACAGTCGTTCCTAGATTTTTCCCCAAGCTTTTAAAATAATCATCGTAAGCCGCGAGATGCCGGCTTAAGTCGCCGATACGGATTTTTATTTCTTTCGCCTGTTCTTCGATTTGTAATGCTTTGAGTCCCTGCATTACGGTCTGCAGGTAAGCCAAAAATGACGTAGGCGAAACTATAATCACCCGATATTTTCCGGCGGCGCGCTGGATGATGCTCTCCGTATCTTCGTTTACGGCGCCAATTTTATTGATCAATAAATCGTAATAAATCGCTTCATGCGGAATGAACATGAACGCGAATTCCATAGTCCCCTCTTCGGGCCGGATATATTTTCCCGTCTCTTGTACGCGTAGCTTAAGATCATTTACGAAAATCTTTTCCAGACGGTTGCGTTCGGCTGGATTTTTTTCTTCAACCAGACGGTTATAATTTTCTAAGCTGAATTTTGAATCTATGGGCACAATTTTATCTTTTATTAAAACTACAGCATCAACGATTTCGCCGTCCTTGAATTTGTATTGCATTTCGTAACTACCGGGCGGCAGAATATTTTTGAGCAGTGTCTCGAGGTAATATTCTCCCAAAATACCACGTTGTTTTGGATTTTTTAGCATGTCTTGCAGGTTTTGCAGTTGGGCTGTTACGTCCAACACCTGTTTGTTCGTTTCTTCCATTCGGGTCAGTTTTTCCGTTACGTCCCGTACAACGTTGGTTGATGCGGAAAACTGCTGGCGTATAGCCTGGTGCGTTTCCCCCATTCTTTCACCCAGTTCTTTTTGCAACTGAGCCATTTGATTCTGGAGCAGAGCCATTGAGGAGTTGTCCGGAGCCTTTGCGGATTTAACTAATTTCAAACCTAGCCATGTGATCGCTAAAAGCAAAGCGACAAGTAAGATTACCGTGACGATTACAATAATATTTATATAAGCCTGATCCATAAGTCTCTACAGACTGCCACGGAGTAGAACGATTGGCAATTGCAATTAAACCGCTCGTCCTTGCCTTTCACTTTATCCACACTTTATTTTTATTTTACGGCTTGATACTTTATCTAAACTAAAAAAATAACTATATTTTATTACCATACAATATGGCTAATATAGATGTGAGTGAGTTAGATGAGCAAGAGAGTGGTGTTTCCGGTATGAGGATCGTGGATCCTGAAGACGAGTCAGATAGCGTAGATGTGTCCAAAGTCGAAGAAGATGATGAGGATGAAGACGTAGACGATGAAGACGACGATGAGGATGAGCCTCTAGACGAAAAATTGTTGGTAGTCGAGGAGATTGATCCCGACGAAGAGGTTTAATTAAATTTAGCTTTGAATTCTTCTCTTTTTTCCTCGCCAGCCGGGATAAGGGCGTGGGTTATGTTTGGTGTAATAAAACGAAAAGAGAAAGCTATAGCCAGCCACCAGAGTAAGCTTAAGATGGCCCATTTTCTTTGATATTTGGCGCAATAAGCCACGGCTGCCCCAAAGCCGAATACCGGTAAAGCTAAAGATACGACCCAGTCGTTTCTGTCCATGGCTGACAAGTCCTTGTTTCTTCCAAGATGAAGCAAGGCGGCTAGTTTTAGGATCAAGGGGAAAATAATTAAAATCGAAACAATTAAAACAAGCCGGGCTGTTCCTAGAGCAAATAAAAAATTCGTTAGATTTGTTTCATCGGCTTTGGTGATTAAAGATCTGACTACAAACGGAAGGGATAAAAAAAGACCCAGTATCGGAGTGAATAATGTCCAAAAAGCCCATCGTTTCCAAATATACCAATACCAGATCGCGGTACTTGGATTTACGATTATGGCGCCGATCCAAAAGAATTTTTGGATTTTAGGTGATTTTGGCGTTTGTGCCGCGTGTATTAAAGCCCAAACCCAAAAACCAGCATAAAAAATCGTAGAAAAAAGAAAGAGTAAATATGCGGCAATAGTCTTCATTGTTGTATTAAAGTCCCAGAGACAGGTTTAATGTGACCTTTTGATCGTTTTCGGGCGGTAAAATCGGCATGGGTACGGTTTGTTTTTGGCCCCGTTTGTCATTAAATTGTATTTGTTGATGTTTCAAGGCGTGTTCATAAACATCTCGCGTTACTCTTACGTCTTGAAGACAGTAATCACGCAATTTATCGAGTTCTTGTTTTTTCCAGAATTCCACAGCCATCAAGCCATGGCCACTTTTGCCCATGCCAAGCGTTGCGTGCGCCACATCGTCAAGCTTTACCCTGAATCCGATTCGTTTTTCGATTTCAAGCATTATGTCCACGGTCGGGATCTTGCGAAAATCGCCGGTGTAATACGTTTGTAGGCATGGATAATCAAAACCAAAAAGATTGTAACCGATAACTCGGTCCGCGCGTTCCAGGCGAGGCCAGAGTTTTGGCAGATCAGCTTCAAAAAACGATTCAAAAGTATCGGTTTCGTAAAAATAGCAGCCGACCAGCGAGACTTGCAAAAGCGCGGGATTATAAACGCCGATATCCTGGAAAGTGTTTTGGGTTTCGATGTCTAAGACGATTTCATGTCGCATAATAATTCAAATTTTCGATTTTCCTAATTTTATTGTATAGCGGAAAATGTAGCACAAATCACATAAAAAATCACCCTCGAGCGTCCAATTATGATTGAACTATCGAGGGTGATGCCCTGAATCAAGATTGATCCAGGGCAAGGGTCTTTTGGCGTCGATCAGGTTACCGATTGCTCGGTTGCCTGTTCGGCACGGAAGACGGCTGCTTGTAGATTGTGGGTCGCTGTCGGTTCGGCGCGACCTGGGCATGGTTGCCTCGGTTGCGCTCCCCCAACTCCCAATCCACGAAAATGTAGTGGGTCGCCCTCTCTACACACCCCCCTGCCATCAGGATGAGCATGGCGGCGAGGGGCAAGCCAACGAAAAAGAAAATCCCCATCCCGAGGAACCAGAGGCAGCCGTACTTGGCGACTGCCCGACCCAGGGATATCCCCTGTGGGTTTTCCGGGGTCTGTAAAGGTGTGTTTCCGGAGCTCATTTAATTCCTTTCTGCCCTGGCCAGGGGCGTAAAAAGGCTCTAGAAACATATAAATATAGCACAAAACACCCTTTTTGTCAATGGTTGGATTTACATAAAATTACCCTAAATTACGAGTTGTTTTTGTTACTGTCGTCCTGAGTGTAGCGTAGCGAAGTCGAAGGATCTTTGGATCCTTTACCCCGACGCGACGTCTGGGTTCAGAACGTCATTAATCTAGTTGTTTATCCCGCTCTTTTTCTCTCGAATTCTTTTAAAAATTTCTTTCTGATCCTGATGTTTTTTGGCGTAACTTCAACCAGCTCGTCATCGCCGATGTATTCCAGCGCATTTTCGAGCGTCATCTGGCGCGGTGTATCTAGGCTGACAGCCACGCCGTCTCCTTTGGAGCGCATGTTGGAAAGTCGTTTTTCTTTGCAGACATTGACCAACAGGTCTTCTGGTTTAGATGTTTGTCCTACAACCATGCCTTCGTAGACTTCAACGACCGGACCGATAAAAAGCTGTCCCCTTTCTTGGGCGGCTACGAGTCCGTATGAACAGCTGGTGCCGGTTTCAAAAGCAATAAGCGAGCCGTGCGATATGGCATTCATTTCGCCGGCATAAGGCTTATAACCAATGAGCAGGGAGTTCATGATTCCCTGACCGCGCGTGTCCATCAGGAATTCATTCCTAAAACCGATCAGGCCGCGGGTTGGAATTTCGAATTCCATGAAAGTTATACCCTTGTCTGTGCGCAGATCCTTCATTTCACCTTTGCGCTTGCCAAGTTTTTCTATGACTAAGCCGGCCATGTTCTCCGGCACTTCAATGGAAAGTTCCTCAAACGGTTCTTGTTTTTGGCCGTCGATTTCTTTGGTGATCACCTGCGGTCTGGATACCTGCAGCTCAAAGCCTTCGCGGCGCATGTTCTCGATCAAGATTGAAAGATGCAGTTCTCCCCTGCCCGAGACGATAAATGTCTCCGAACTATCGCCTGGTTCCATGCGTAAAGCCACGTCGTTTTGCAATTCGCGTTCTAATCTTTCCTTGATGTTGCGGGTTGTCGTATATTGACCTTCCTGACCCGCAAAAGGCGAGGTATTGATGCCAAACGTCATTTTAACCGTAGGTTCTTCTATTTTCATGACGGGCAGAGCGTCAGGATGTGCCGGATCGCAGATCGTCTCGCCGATGTTGATATCCGTGATGCCTGAAAACGCCACTATATCCCCGGCAGTGGCCGCGGGAGTTTCTTTGCGTGCCATGCCGTCAAAAGTCATGACACTCGAGATTTTGGCCTGCGTAATTTTTCCATCGCGGTTTATCCAAGCCACCGGACCGGGTTTAAAAGTGCCTCTTACCACGCGTCCTACGGCAACCCTGCCTTTGTATGAATCGTAGCTCACATTGGCCACCGAAACCTGGATCGGGCCATCTGGGTCAGCTTTGGGGGCAGGAATTTCTTCTATTATGGTTCTAAAAAGAGGCTTAACATCAGTCATTAAATCCAGCCGAGCTTCCCAGCCGGCTTTTGCCTGTTTAGCCGAAGCATAAATTACCGGGAAATCGGTTTGTTCATCGCTTGCGCCAAGCGACACGAAAAGGTCGAACGTCTTATCCAAAACCCAGTCCGGCCGAGCGTCGGGTTTGTCGATTTTGTTGATAACCACGATGATCCGATGGCCTGCCGCAATGGCTTTCTTGAGCACGAATTTAGTCTGCGGCATGGGGCCTTCTTTGGCATCAACCAGTAAAAGCGCGCCATCCACGAGATTCATGATGCGCTCCACTTCCCCATCAAAATCCGCGTGTCCCGGAGTGTCTACGATGTTAATTTTTACACCATCATAAATAACGGCTGCGTTTTTTGATAAAATCGTAATGCCACGTTCTCTTTCAAGCGGGTTTGAATCCATGATTGTCTCGCCGACCAGTCCTTTTTCGCGGAAAGTTTCGGATTGTTTTAATAACGAATCAACCAACGTGGTTTTTCCGTGGTCAACATGGGCGATGATTGCGATATTACGTAAATCTTCCATAATTTTGGTTGTCGGCTGAGTTTACGCTAAAAATGGAAAAAAATCAAGAGTTGATGCGGTTTCTGCGTTATTTAATGCTTGACAAAACCGTATAATTTTATAGTAATTCTACTCGTTGTTCTTTGAGAAACCAAAGAATTTTTCTCTTGTTTTATGCCATAACGGCGTCTAGGAATGGATTCGTTAACAGCGAATTTATACCTGGATGCCGTTATAAAAAGGCGGCAGAAGGAGTCATGAATGGACTGGATTTGTAATCCGCTATTGAGCCATTGTCTCTTGATGGCTTGTCTGATTATCTCGGCAGCAATGTCATACTTCATCGCTGCGGAATATTTTCAGAAAAAGGAAGAGCGCAACAAGTACGAAAAAGCGGTCTTGATCGTCAGCTTCTTTCTGAACGTGGCGCTTTTTGTTGCTTCTGTTACTGGTTACGTCAAATTCGTCCTATAGAACCTCCGATGCGCTTCGCGCTCGCTTCGGACCAACTAGCCTAAGTCTCGCGCTAATGGATAACCCGGTTGAGTCAGTTTTCCGACAAATCTTGTCGATGTACTGATTCCAGGGTCTTTTTTTATGCTTAGCATATTTTGTATGTTAATATCTGCGTATTATGCTTTCTGATTTGATCCTAAAGTCCAAACGCATGCGAGCCTGGGTGGCTGAAATAAGCGCTGGGAGAGCGCAGGAAATAGTGCGCGATATCGAACCGTATCTAAAACCGTCGGAAAAGATTTTGGAGATTGGTGCCGGAACCTGCGTCGTCACCAATGCTTTCCGCCAAAAAGGCCACAACGTCACACCGCTCGATATCCATGATGTCTCTTGTGTCCCGTCCATCAAACCAACGGTTTTTGATGGAAAGACATTCCCCTTCCCTGATGATTCTTTCGATGTCGGGTTGCTCTTGAACGTACTCCACCATATACCGGATCCGCTTGCGACTATAAAAGAAGTTCATCGAGTGGCACGAAGGATTATAATCCACGAAGATATTTACGATAGTTTCTGGCGCAAGTATGCTACGTTCGTCATGGACAGCGTCACGAATCTTGAGTTCTTCGGCCATCCGCATTCCAATCGAGACGACGCGGGATGGAAAAAAGTTTTTGCCTATCTTGGCCTGAGGATTACTAAAGCAAACTACAAGACTTTTTGGCGGATTTTCCAAAACGTGACTTATTGCGTGGATCGCGAATCGTAGGGGCTTGATTTCTGCGCTCTGGAATGTCGATTCCGATTTCGAAAGGCGGGGTGACCCCGCTCCTACGTTATTTTGAATGCGCTTTAAAAAATCTGCCCGCCTCCTCCATGAATTCCGGGTGGCCGGCTTTTTCTCTCATCCAGTACCACCATTCAACACCCCAAAAATCTACATTTGATAAACCCATGCGTTCGGCAAATGAAAAGTTGACTTGCATCTGCCGGAGATTCATACTCGAAAGCTGGTCTTTTACCGGCGTATCCTGCAGCGCTTTGTTGCTCCACGGTTCCATTTGGAATTCGCTGACGTAGATTTCCTTCACGCCCAAGAGCCTGGTAAGCAGTGACTTTCGTGCATAAAAATAAGGCGGTAATAAAAAGTAATGGAAATTCAAATTCCCAAAAATTGGATTGCGGACGACTCGGTATACACTGATGCCGAGTTTATCCACGAAAACGCCAAGCGTGAGCCAGGATGAAAGCTCACCGGAATCGGTGGTGTAAATTTTACGGGTCGGATCAAGTCCGTGAACAAAAGCCGTTTCTCGTTGGATAAATAGGTAATCAGGCGGCGGACAATCGCCGTAAATAAAGTGCGGTTCGTTTTCTATCTGCCAGGCCGCAATCGTCGAATTGCCGCGGTATCTGGTTACCACGGTCTCGATATAGCGCAAAGTCATTTGTCTTTGCGGTTCACGTGACATTTTTTTCCACCAGTCAGGACCCCAGCATTCGGGCCAGCGCGGCAGTTTTTCGCCAATCGCTAAAATAACTTTACCGTCACGCTTTCCAATTTCTTCAATCTGTTTATCTAAAATAGAAAAATTCCACTCTCCTTTTTCCGGTTCTATCAGCTTCCAATATGCGGATAAACGAAAACGCCTGATGCCGAGTTCATCCAAAGCCGAAATCAAAACTTTTTGATGGTCTAAACCGAGCTCTTCCGCGTACGGCCAGCTGAAAGTCATGCCATATTCGACATTTTTGGTTTTAGTCGGCCAGCCCACAAAGAGAATGGCGAAACAAGAAACAATGATAAACCCGATCAGAGCAAGTAAAAATTTAAAAAGGCCGGTTGGGTTTATTTTCATGTAATTGTTACACGATTAGATACATGCCTATTGCCGTAATTAATAAGGCACTGATTTTTATGACTAGTACTCTGCGAGTCAGGTTTTCTCCTAGTAGCTTCGGTGCTTTATGTTTCAGGATCAATGCTACTATAACCAGTAATGCGTATTGAACTGCTTGCATGGCGTTAACGATGGAGGCACTGCCTTTAGCTGTAGCCCATTGTACGAATAAAAAACCGGTTGCACCAAGAACTTGGCCCATAAGAGCCAGAATAACGCTTGTCCTGCTGGGTCGTTTGTGTTTTGATGTTTGTTTTCTGTTGGGCCGAATAATACTTAAAACTTCTTGACCGGCAGCCCTATCAAGGAATAATAGAAGGAAAAGGGCTGTAGTAGCGGCTGCGATGCGACTTACCACGAAAGGTCCAAAAAAACCTGTTGCATCATAACTAGCTTTAGCTGTTACCGAAGAAATCGCGAAAAGAAAAGCGGCGGTTACCGCAAGCCAGACAGCTTCTTTGCTTGGTCGGCCTTTTCCACCTCCAGAAAGTATAATCGTAGCTAGGATCAATAAGGCAAAACCAAAAAAAGTTTTATCTTGCAAACGCTCCCCAAGAAAAACAAAAGAACCGGCCAGTGTTAAAATCGGGATCAACGATCCGACGATCGGGACTATGCGGCTTGCCTCTGCTCGTCCGAGAGCTCCAAAAAAAGCCCATAAGGCAATTATAAAAGTTATGCCGCTTACAATCGCCGCAAGCCAAAAATATCCATAAGGCCAATTGTCTACGAATGGAATCGCAATCAATAAAATTGAAGATAAGGTGCCTACTATGCCGGCATAAGTCGCACTGCGCGTAAAAGCCGAACGCAGTAAAATTTTATCTATTGTAAAAGTGACGCCGTTAGATATGTGTCCGATAAGAGCCAGGGCGAACCAGTTCATATTTTTACTGATTCTTCAAATCTCGGGACCTCTGTTTTGATGCCCAGTTCCTCGTTTATGCGCGAGGCTAACCCTGCGGCCGCCGTTTCTTCGCCGTGCGTGCAGTAAATCATGCCCGGTGGTTTTTCCGCGGAACGGATCCAGTTCAGGATTTGTTTTTGGTCGGCATGTGCGCTGTAGGCACCGATGGACAGGATGTCGGCTTTGACGCCGACTCGTTCTTCCAGCACGCGGACATTTTTTTCGCCGCTGTACAAAGCGCGGCCAAGGGTGCCGCTGGCTTGGTAGCCGACGATCAGCACGGAACATTTTTTATTACTCAGATAGCGCACCAGGTGATGTAGGATTCGACCGCCATTCATCATGCCGGATCCGGCGATGATAATTTTTGGCCACGGAGCTTCGTTTATTTCTTTTGATTCCTCGCGTGTCAAGGTTTTATGCAGTCCGGGAAAGACAAAAAGATCATCACCCTGCGAAACCTGCCGTAGGGCATCACGGTTATAATATTGGGGAAAGTCGCGCATAATCTCCGAGGCCTTGATAGCCATCGGGCTGTCAAGATAGATGTCTACCGGCGGAATCAGTTTGTTTTCTACCAGATT
Organism: Patescibacteria group bacterium; assembly: GCA_043818395.1. GTDB lineage: Bacteria > Patescibacteriota > Patescibacteriia > 2-12-FULL-60-25 > 2-12-FULL-60-25 > JBDRFZ01. The sequence goes on along the minus strand of JBDRFZ010000019.1, from coordinate 36,564 downwards.
GTTCATTTCAAACAGGATTTCCTGCGTCCGTTCGATGGCAAAGGCCGGGATCAGCAGGACGCCGCCGCGTTTGATCGTGGATTCAATATAGTTATGCAGTTTTTCTTCGCGATCATCGGTTGCTTCGTGCAGGCGGTTGCCGTAGGTCGACTCCACGATCAGGATATCGTGCGCTCCGAGTTGAGCCGTAGGTTTTAAAATTTTATTCGGTATATTCCCCAGATCCCCGCTAAAACAGAGTCTCGTTCCCCCGTCTTCTTCGACTTCTGCGAACGCACTGCCCAGAATATGCCCGGCTTCGCGAAAACGAAAAGAAAAACCATCTAGTTTTTTACGCCGCGAGTAATCCACTGTTTTCAGTTGCGAAATAACGGTATCTACGTCTTTGGGCTCATATAACTTCGGACGACATTCGCGTCGGCAGTCTTCTTCCATGATATGCTCCGCATCTTCTAAGACGATTTTTGTGAGTTGAGCCGTGGGCGGCGTAGTGTATATCGGTCCTTTAAAACCTTCTTTGCAGAGTTTCGGCAAACGTCCTATATGGTCCAGATGGGAGTGGGTTATGATTACCGCCTCGATTTCTTTAGGATCAAAGCCGAAATCCTTAAAGTTTTTGGCATCGGCAAAAGCGCCACCCTGGAACATGCCACAATCAACCAGGATTTTCGTCCGGTCGGTTTCGAGGAGATAGCATGAACCCGTCACTTCGCGTGCCGCACCATGGAATGACAGTTTCATAAAACTTGATTTATTTTATCATGGTATACTTTATTCATCTATGCGTAATATATTTTTAGCGTTAGCGCTCTCTTCTTTGATCGTGGCGGGTGCCGGATGTTCCAAAAAAGAGGAAAATCCCTATCAGGATCTTGTGCCGACGGGCGGATCGCCATCCATGCCGACCGAACCCAAAGAAGCGCCGGTAATACCGCCCGAAGCAAGAAACGTTCCTCTGCCCAACCCTGGGACTTGATTATAAATAAATACAATCCCCGTTTTTTGGGGATTGTTTGTAAGAGAATGTTTAATTGTTACTAGACGCTGGTTCGCGGCGCATATATACGCCCTTAGGCAGGATCATGGAATGCTGGATGGTTCTGAAGGAACGCGCCAGATCGCTCTTTCCTCCTGTGAGAGTCAGAGCGGTTTTTTCCGGGAAACCCATCTCTGAAGCAATGCAGGATGCTTGTACGCCGATGCCGATCAGATTCAAAGTCCAGCCACGGGCTAAGGCTAATTCTGATCTGGCTTTCAGTTCATACTGGGTTTCATCCGGATCCGGTGTAAGGGGCTGGTCAAAACCGTCGGTGATAATTGAAAACACGGTATTAACCTTAAGCCCTCTTAGTTTGAGCTTTTCGACTTGTATCATGAGAGCTAGCATCATCGCATTTACCGAGCCGTAAAGCCTGGTGCACGAACCGGGACAATAATCGCCTATCCCCTTTAGGTCTTTAGCCATAGTTGGTGCAACCATGATTCTCATGGAATCGTTGAAAGCAGCGATAGCGACCAGTGTGCGGGATGCCGCCTCGCTTATTCTAAGTTGTTTTAAGAAATTCAGAGTCGCTTTTTTAGGGGCTTTCCCAAATTCTTCCATGGAAGCAGATTCGTCCAATAAGATGACACAGACGATTATTTCATCGTCAGGATAGTCTTTTAGTGCCCGGCAGAGGTCAAAGAGCGTTTCGTGAACGGGGTTCATGGATTCCCTCGCTTGGTTTTTTATTTGAGTTTTTAGCGAGCGCTTATTTAAAGTAAGACAAAAAATCAGTTTTTTGTCAATATTCTCGTATTCGGTGCAATAATTCAACGTTTGACTTTTAACGGTTTATTCCCTATGTTTTGCCCACGTTCCTTTTGTAAACAGAAGAGGTTAGCCAATGACCATTGCTATTCCAAAGCAAGCCGATCAAAAAGGGCTCGAACAACTGCGCGTCGTTATCCATGAGATTGAGCGCATTTGGCGCGAAGCGGGGTTTGAAGGCGCTCCGTTATCGGTCTATGAACATGACAGCGAATATGTCGCCTTGTCATTTGCTCTTTTCAAAGACATGAAAAAGTGCCGTGCCCAGTTCTATTTCCGGCACGACGGCAGTGTCAATTTCTTCAATTTCAGGTCAGGCAGTTTGAGGAGAATAAAACTCTCGACTTGGAACGAAGGCGTAGCGAGCGTCATCGAGTCTCTGAATTACTATCTGGTACTCAAGATCAGCAACTGCCGCAAATGCAAGGAAATGCTGACCGATCTCATTGGCGAAACGCCTACCAGCCAACGACCCGCGGTAACGCCCGAAATGGCCGAGGAGATTCTCGGCACGGCTTCAAGCGAGTCTGCCGGTCGCTGATATGGCCGCCTCGATTTCTAAAAAACCTGACCAAATACTTTTCGGTCAGGTTTTTAAATTTAAAACTTTTTTCATCTAACGATAACCGCGCCTTTTACCGAAGGGTGAATAGCGCAGGAATAATTATAGGTACCAGGATTATTGAAGGCATGCGAAAAACTTTTTTCTGGTTGGATCGTACCAGAGTCCCATAACAAGGAGCCGTCTGATTTTGTGGTATGTGGGATCGTATCTTTGTTTATCCAGATTACTACATCGCCTGTTTTGACCGCGATTATTTGCGGGGAAAAGCTGTCGCTCTTAATAACGACCGTGCTGACTGCGACTTTTGGCGCTATTACCGTTTTTGGTTTTGCCGCCGCCGCTCCTGATTTGATGATGGCCGCAGGTTTGGCCGCTGAATCATCGCCCGTCGTGAGAACCGGATTCGTGGTCGAGGCCGCAATCTCGGTTGTTGTTGATTGAGGTACGGTCATCGTCTTTTCTGAAGAATGAGTCGAATTATCGGTACTGTTAAAGCAACCAGCTCCGGATAAAGCCAGGCCGCTTAAAAGAATTAAAGCGAATATTCTCGTATGTGTATTTTTCATAAATGTGATTATATCCAGTTTAACGGAACGTCTTCTTTTTTCAACTGTAAGCAGACTTGCCCTTGTGTTTTCGCCTTTTGGACTAATATCTTGTCTTTGAAGACGTATGCCATATAATTGACGCATGCATCTTATCTTTTTAGGTACCGGTCCGGCAAATCCCATTCCGCGCAAGGGTTGCGAATGTGTAAGTTGTCGTGAGGCGCGTTCGGGAGGAAGAAGCGCGCGTCTGCGTTCCGCCGCGCTTTTACGCATCGGGAGTAAGAACATATTGCTTGATGCCGGGCCGGATATTCTGAAACAGATTAAACGGGAAAGAATCAAAAAGATAGATGCGGCCCTGCTTACACACGGCCACTCCGATGCGGCTCATGGAATCGCCAAGCTGGACGGTTGGCTGGAGCGGCATTCCTTATCCCCTGTCCCGATCTGGACTGACAATCCGACCCGTGAGCGGCTTAAAAAAAGATTCAAACAGTTAAATAATTTAAAATTCAAGGAATTACAGGCAGGCAAGACTATTTCTATCGGAAAAGCTAGGATCAGGCCTTTTTCGGTTTTGCATGGTTTAAGCGGCGATTTTCCTGCTTATGGTTTCGTATATAAAAAAACTCTGGCTTATGCGAGCGATGTTTCGAAAATTCCGGCAGCATCAGGCAGATTTCTTAAAGGCGTAAAGATTTTTGTTTTGGATGGCGCCATGTATTTAAATAAAAGGATGTACAGCCATCTGGCGGCAGACCAATCAATCGATCTTGCCGCCAAACTTAAAATATCGCGATTAATCTTAACGCAGATCGGCCATTCTTATCCGCCGCACTCCGTAGCTCAAAAACATATCAGGAAATATCTCGCCCAAAGAAAAACCTCAAAACCCGTACAAGTCACTTTGGCTTATGATGGAATGAGGATTACGGGCGGTTAACCACGTAATTATTTTAGAAGTCTTTTAGTTTCGGTTTTGTAAAGCTCGACATTGGGCTGGTCAAAGGCGTTGACTCCCAATAAATTACCGAGAAACATGATCTCTATCATTTTGAATTGCATGAATTCGCCGATGGATCCGGCCGATATATCAGGCAGTTTGATTTCAAGGTAAGGCAGGTTTTTTTTGCGATAAGCGGCTTTTACGCCGTTTAAAATTGCGTTGCGTATTTTTTGAACTGAAATTCCGGTAATGCCCTGAACAACAGGAAAAGTGAATTTTTCAGGTGTTTTTACGTCTGAATTTGATTTTTCCGCAGAAATAAAAGCCGTGAACTTGTCTTTTGGTCCACCCAGGTAGAGCTGGCCGACGGAATGAAGATCCGTCGAACCTATGGAGACTGTCGGCGTGATGCCGATATTAACCAGATCGCCTTTTTGATTTTCTTCCTTGCCGATACTTTCCCCTAAAAGTTGGCGGTACCATTTGCCTAAAGATTCTAGTTCGGGATTAAAAATAAAGCTGTCAAAAATATTTTTTCCCATAGCATAATTTTTTTGCAGGGTAGCGGCAGAGATCAGGGCCGGGTTCGACAGTTCATTGCTCAAACATTTTTTTAGTACTACGTTCGCACCGCCCAGTAGCGCGCCTATGTCTATGCCGGAGAGCAAGAGCGGAAAAAGTCCGACAGCGGAAAAAACCGAAAAGCGACCGCCGACCGGTTTGGGAATTTCCAAAAGCGCCACGTTTTTTTCTTTAGCCAGGTTCCAGAGTTTGGAGCCTTCATCTGTCGTAACAACCAAACGATCAAGCGGAAACTTGATTTTGCGACGGAGCATGTCAAGTATCACTTCGGTATTGGCCGTAGTTTCTGTCGTACCGCCTGATTTGCTGATGATATTAAGCAGGATTTCATCAGCGGATTTTATGTCGTGCGTTACAAGCTTGTGCAGTTTTTTTAAGATTTCGGGATGAGTCGTATCGGCAAAAATTATCTTCGGAAAACGATTCGGCTCTAAAACATCAAAAAATCCGAAAAGCGCGTCATAAACGGCTTTGGTTCCCAGGTTTGATCCGCCTATGCCGGCTACGATGATATATTTTAATTTTTTTCCGCCTTTTTCTCTGACCAGGGTTTTAAGGGTTTTTAAAAGCTCCGGATCACGAACCAGGTTAATTGAACTTTCGTGCAGATTACCGGCTTTGGTTTTATAAACTTCGTTTAAAAGTTTAAGGTAAGTAGCCAGATGTTTAGCCGCTCGACGTAATTCGGCTTGTTTTAAATGCGCCGTGCCGTAATGTTTTAATTTCATATTTTTTATCTATTATCGCCACTTTCATGGATGGTTCCCCTCTCGAGACGTGAATAAAGTCTCTCGATATTCTGTGACGCGATATGGTCAAGCGAAAGTCGAAGCTCCGTAGCCAGCTGCGCCAGATACCAAAGGACATCCCCAAGTTCTCTATCTACTTCTTCCCGGCGGCTGTCCGTTAACTGGCTGTTGTCGTCGCGGAAGATTTTGCTGATCTTATTTGATACTTCTCCGGCTTCACCGGCCAGACCCAGGGTCGGATACACGAAATTCGATCCCTGGTCGGGATAAGCCGCAGTTTTACGTGATTTTTGCTGGTATTCATCAAATGTCATATTTGTATGCGCTTAGTATAGCAAAGACGCATTTTTGAAATCAGTTGACATATCTGCTGTTTATGCTTCTGCAATATGGTATCGTAATTTAAGGAGAGTCATAAATATATGAAAGTCAGAGACGTAATGGAATTAAACTCCATAACCATAAGCCGTGATGCCACCTATGAAGACGTGGCTAAGACTTTGTATACGCACGGCATAAGCGGAGCCCCGGTTATTGATGAAGAAGGTAATTTGCTGGGCATGGTCTCGGAAAAAGACCTTTTTAGGATACTTTATCCTTTTTATAGGAGCTATTACGAAAATCCGGAAGTTTACGCGGACATGGAAAGCCGCGAAGGAAAGCTGGATGAAATTCGCGGCAAAAGCGTGGAAGTTTACATGTCGCGTGAAATCGTCACCATCGAGCCGGATGCGCCGATCATGCGCGCCGGCGCCATTATGTTAGCCAAGCAGATTCACAGGCTACCTGTCGTGGAAAACGGTAAATTGATCGGCATTATAACCCGCCGCAGGATCTATCGAACCGTACTCAGGCATAAATTAGGGCTTTAAATAATAAGATTGTTTTTAGAAACTCACGAATTCTATTTTTGAAGGAAGTTCGAATTTATCATCACCGATTGATTCGGTCTTGCATTTATCCTTTTTTTCTTCCAGTTTGTCTATAATATCCTGCGTTCCGTGTATTTCTTTTCCACCCATCTTGGGCGGTTCGCCGCTTATGGTTGTAAAATCAAATATAATTCCCTTATCATTTTCATCGCCCCAAATGTACATTTTATCGTCCCGCACCAGACCGTGAATTATCACAGTCTTACCGTCCGCCGTACCCTGCGGTTCTGATTCCAGGTAGATGCGTTTATTTTTAATATAGGTAATCGTCTCGCCTCCGTCATCGTCAGTATAGTCGCATCTTACAGCGATTGATTTATCAAAAGCGTCTTTGATTGAAGCGAAAATCCCTTTGTTTTCCAGTCCCGTATCGGTCTGGTCCTGCGACTTGTTTTTATTGCAACCGGCACCGAAGGCAACGGCCAGCGAGAGTACCAATACAAACGAAGATATTTTTTTAATCATAAATATTTTGTTTAGTTCGTTAATAATAAAGTATGAGTTATAAATAAGAAAGGGTCGGCTGGTTCGTTCCGCGCCATTTATGTAATATGCTTCCGTATGAGGCTGCCATTTAGAAAATCCCAGGCTTTAAGACAAGTCGCCGGCTCTGAAAACGATTATTTGACCGCAGCTGCAATTGAGCGCCTGAAAAAAGATCTCCATAATCTCGAAAAGTCAGAACGGCCCATGGCGGTCGAGGATTTAAGCGTGGCTTTGGCTAAAGGCGACTTATCGGAAAATGCCGAATATCAAGACGCTAAATCCAGGCTGTCGCGCATCGATGGCCGCATTTTTTCCATCAAAGATCGTTTAAAACGGGTTATTGTAATTGACGAGTCGGTTTCATCGACCGGGCGAATCCATATAGGTTCGACCGTTGTCCTCGAACCAGGCCCGGGCGTCAAACGTACTTACCAGATAGTAGGACCCCGGGAAACTAATCCGACGCGGGGCAGAATTTCTCATTTATCCCCGCTTGGCGCGGCACTGCTTAATCATACAGCCGGAGAAACCATAGAACTCGACGTTCAGGGCGGAACCGCTAAATATAAAATACTGGAAGTCAAATAAGCAGAAAGTATTTTTAATTTAATAATTCAAAATCTTATTGACGATATCTTTCAATGAATTTTTTTAAAATCATCGGCGGTACGGTAATTTTTGTCTGCTTGCAAATCTCAATAATCCTATCAGCGTCTTCGGGCGGAAAGTAGCCGGCATATTTGTAGATATTGATTCTTTGGATAATCCCGGGAACATCCAATTCCGGATGGAATTGCAGACCGTAAATGTTATTTTTCAACCGTATCATTTGGACCGGGCATTTTTTTGAAGTGGCTAAAAGCACGGAATTCGCAGGCTGTTCCTGACACGCTTCTTTATGCCCTACGAAAGCCAGGAAATGTTTTGGTAAACCCCTGGTTAGCGGATCATTGGCGGCTTCTTCGGTCAGCGAAATTTCGGTCGGGCCGACATCTTCAGTGAAATGTTCTTTTGAAACCGGACATTTTTGGTGTATTGCCAAAATACCAATCCCGTAGCAGGCGCCCAGATACGGAAAATCTTTTTCTATTATTTTATCTAAAAGCTTGACAAGGTCTTTCTCAAAACGTTGTTGCTCCGGACTTTTTTCTTCCTCCTTATCGCTCACATTACTTGATCCGCCGCCGACAATGACGCCGGAAAAATCATCCAGATTGATATCCGGTATCCCCTCTTTTTCCATGCGGATGCGGGTAATCTCGTCATTCGACAGAACGCCGAATTTAATTATGGCTTGCAACTCCCCGTCTGCCGCCTCATCGTTAGGCCTTAACTGAAGAACAAGAAAAGATTTCATAAAAAATCATTTGCGTTTTTTTATCCTGGAAGCCCTTGTTTTCTTAGCGCGTTCTATGGCTCTGTCGTAGACCTTAAGATATCCGTTCGTCATTTTTTCTGAACTGAAAAATACCTCTGCCCGGTGGCGTGTCGTTTCGCGGCTGATTTGATCGATCTTAAGTATGGCCTCAGACATTTTTTCGACGCTGTCGACGATATAGCCGGTCTTGCCTTCGGAGATCACCTCGGGAACCGATCCGTTTCGCCAGCCGATCACGGGCGTACCGCAAGACATGGCTTCGATCATGACAAGACCGAATGGTTCATCCCATTGCGTCGGAAAAAGCAATGCTCTGGCACCTTGCAGGAGTTTAATCTTCTGGGTTTCATCCGCTTCGCCCACGTATCTTATTGTCTTGCCGTTTATTTCCGGTTCGATGTTTTTATGCCAATAACCTTCGTCCGAATAACTTTTTCCCGCGATAATAAGCGGAACCTGAGTTGCTTTAGCGGCCGCTATGGCCAAATGAACTCCTTTTACTTCCGTAACCCGGCCTAAATATAAAAAATAATCCTTAGGAAAAGGATGAAAGCCGAATAATTCGGTATTAACACCATGATAAATATTGGCAACCCAGTTCAATTCCGGCATCTGCAGGCGCTGTGCATGCGAAAAGGATACGTATGAGAGGTGGCGGTAGCGTTGCAGAAAAGGACGGATCTCGTTACGGATAGGGCTATGAATGGAGATAATTGTCGGCGTAGAGACAAGTCCTGCGTAAAACGAACTAAGTAAATTGAAATGACTATGAATAATATCGACCTTGGCCGCATGTTGATAGCAGTCGGAAATCAAGGCGTTCATATAATATTTTTGAATATCCGCTGCAAGCGTCTGCTTACTCAGCGCCTGATCGGTAACCGAATGAAGCGTGCCCTTTGTTTCTGAATCTCCTGACGCAAAAAGATGCACCTTGTGGCCTGCTTCCGTCATGATGTTTGTCAGCATGGCGACATGCGAATAGATAGCCTTCGTGGACTCGGCTTTTACCGGATAAAGATTAGAAACGAGATGAGCAATACGCATAATTTATATTATCGATTTGAATATTTGAAGATATTTAGAAAAAATTTTATCAGGTGAATGCCTGTTACGAATTATACTCCTAAAATTTGAATTAGCCTGTTTTTTTAAAAGTTTTTTTATCCGGTCAACAACTTTTTTCGCATCACTAAAATCGATTATCCAGTTACGAAGTCCGGAGGAGCGATATTCGGAGACCCAGCCCACATTCGGTGAAATCAGCGTCTTTTTTCCAAATAGCGCCGCTTCCATTACTACGGTCGGTGAAACGTCGAAATGTGATGGTAAAACAAATAGATCCATGGACTCATAAAAAGGGATCAACGCTTTTTGCTCCATAGGTAGCATCACCTCGATATTTTTTCTATAAGATTGTTTGAAGTGCAGGTCTATCGGGGTTTGCGGGATTCTGGTTACGCTTGTGAATTTCCATGGGAGTTTCTGTTTTTTTGCCTCCCTTGCGACTCGAAGAATGGCGCGATGATTCTTGATCCGATCCCAGCGGGCAACACAGCCGATGTTGATAGTTTCTGTTTTATTTTTTTCCCGGGCTCGGTATAAATCAGCAGATCGTAGAAAAGATTCCTGATATGGCAGAGGAATAATGATTGATTGCTTTTTTGGTACAGGCGCCACTTTTTTACAAAATACTTCCCGGCTGAAATCATTTAAGAAAATTTGTTTAGAGGCGGCATCGACTATATCTTGTTCCATCTGAAGCACCATGGCTCTGCCGGTTTTGGAATATAAATGTTTGTATTGCGTGAACTCTATTTTTGCGATGCCCGCATGCTGGATGGCAATCGGCAGATGTTCTTGTTTCGCCGCTTCAAGCAGGAGCCAGGCATAAACCGAAAATCCGTTAAGAAAAAGAACGTCGGGCTCCATGCGGCGTATAAAACTTCGAATCCGTTTTATCTGTGGTGCAAACCAGACCCGGGCATCGCATCTTTTTTCAAGATTTAAAAATGACCGGTAGTGTTCATACGAAAACGACAGAATGAAAAATGTTTTTCCGGGTGAAGACGCTTTTTTTCTGAGGGTGGTTTTATTTGCGTTGTTCCCCTGATGTATGATCCCGATCCATTCATGACCATGTTTGGTGATGAAGTTCGAAAAAGGACGTGCAAAATTCGCCGGACCGCCCGGAGCAACATTTGACCCGGACGGAAGATTTGATAAATATTCGTTACTTAAAACTTTCATAAGTGTGACATTACCTTGAATTTGAAAATTTTTCCAGGGTCCTATTACTTTAAATAATCATCATTAGTTCCAGTGAGCTTACGAGCAATGATTTTATATTGTCTGATTCTTTCGCCATATTCTGCGCATAACAAAATACCCCTGGCCGGGGTATTTTGTGTTTTATTATTTTTTCGCTTTTACCGCCTTTTTCTTCTTAGTCGCTGTTTTTTCTTTTGCTTCTTTTTTTGCGGCTTTGGGTACGTTTGCAGGTGCTTCTTCTTTAGGCACAGCTTTGGGTGCCGCCGTTAAAACTGCCGGGCTTAAGACCTTCAATATAGCATCCAGCTTTGCGTTGATAGCTTTGAATTGCTCATTGTACTGGCCTGAACCGGCGCTTGGCGTACCGCCTTCATTTCTGAATGCAGGTTTATTAAATGATGGACGGTCATTAAACGCTGGTCGTCTGTCACCGGCATTACCGCCGCGTTTAAAGCAGTTATCGCAATAAACCGGACGCGCGCCTGTCGGTCGAAATGGTACTTCGCAGGGATTTCCGCATTCATTACAAGTCGCCTTATGCATTTCCGGTCTGTCTGATCTGCGATTATCAAAATCCCGTCCCCAGGATTTTTTCCTTCCGAAATCATTACCGCCTTTCCAGCCTCCCGAACTATTGTCTCGTTGTGGTTTGAACATATATGTGTAGGATGGAAGTATAGCCTAAATTTGAATTATTGTCAATTGTAGGGGGGAGCCCGTAAGATTTTATTAATCAATAACCGTTTCCTTGTCAACCTTATACCGTAAATGAATGTATGAATGTTTTAGAAGATTACAAGATATAAATTCTAGTGCCTTAAGTTTATCAAGATCTTTTATTGAATGAATAGCTTCTCCGTCAATCAAGGTAGATGTTGTTGCTCCGCTCTAAGTAATTAGTTCTAGCTGATTAGTTTAGAATCGTTGAGAGATGTTGATTATTTTGGAAGTACAGCAAGATATTTTTTTAAAGTTTTATTTTTTTAAATAGACATCCGGGTCATGCCTTTCCTCTCGGAATCAAATACGATATGAATTTGAGTAGTTTATCATTATCTTAAAACATTAATATTATCCATATCGCACTTTAACGTTCTCTGGACCAACGAATCTTACTTTTATAATGTCTTTAATGGAATCTGCATGAATTGCGGTTTCATTTTCCCATCTTGACTTAGTTTGCTCTGGACGAGGTTCTTTAAATTTCATAATAAATTATATCAAAAATATACTACGGTCTTAAGCGTCTTTTTTTTACTAAAATAAAAACGCCCTTTTTACAAAGGCGTTTCTACATGGCTCCGAGGGTGGGGATCGAACCCACGACCAAGGGATTAACAGTCCCCTGCTCTACCGCTGAGCTACCTCGGAATATCTGATAAAAAGAACTTATTCGTAGTCGAAATATTATCTTCAAAATCCGGTTCGGTCAAGAGCTCTTGGATATAAAAATTGAAATAATGAATAGAATCAAGGCTACTATAACAATGGTCGCCCCGCTAGCTAAATTGAGATAAAAGGATGCGACGAGGCCGATTACGACAGATAAAAAGGCAAACAACGCGGCCAGGATCATAGTTTGTCTGAAGTTTCTTTTTAGCTGCATGGCGGTAAGCGTCGGAATGACCATGAGTGCGCCGACGAGCAGTGCGCCGACGACCTGGGTGGCCAGCGAGACCGTGATCGCGGCAAATGAAAGCGAAAGTATGTTGTAGGTTTTTATATTGATTCCACCGGCCTTCGCCAGTTCTTCATCAAACGCTGTTAAAAAAAGCCTGCGATAAGAAACTACGGTCACGGCTATCACGATTATTGTAAAAACCAACATCAGAATTACGTTGTGCCAGTTGACCGTGGTGATACTCCCAAAAAGATATTGTGAAAAATTTACATTCTTACCCCTAGCTAATCCGACTAAGATTACGGCGATCGCCAGACTGCCGGATAAGAATAGTGCCAAAACCGATTCACCGTAAAGTTTTTGCCTAGTGCGAACTTCTTCGATACCGACGCTGGCAATAAGCGATACGATGATGGCGCCAGTCACGGGAGCAAAAGCTCCGGTTAAGATGGCGGCAGCAATGCCGACTAGCGAGACATGGGCTAGTGTATCGGCCATGACAGCATAGCGGCGCACGACAAGGAAGATACCGATGACTGGCGCGATGACGGCGATACAGATTCCAGCAATCATGGCGCGAATCATGAAATCATATTGAAAAATCGAAAAAATTTCGCTCATACCGAATGTGTATGTTTTATGTGTTTGCCGTGAAGATGGTCGTAAGCGTGCTGGTGCGCGATGTCGTGAGGATTACCGGCGCAGACTAACCGGCGGTTTAGGCAGATTATTTCCCGCGCTTCGCGACTAATGATATCCACGTCATGGGTAACAAAAATTATCGTCATCCCCTGTTTATTCAAAGTTTTGAGAATCTCATAGAATTCAGTCTGGGCTGACAGATCCACACCTTCAAATGGTTCATCTAAAATTAAAAGTCGCGGCTCTGAGGCGATGGCGCGGGCAACGAGTACACGCTGTCGTTCACCGCCGGAAAGCTCGCGTAACAGACGATTTTTCAGTTTGTTTATTCCGGCAGCATCAACGGCCGCACGGACAGCTTTTTTATCTTTCGCATCCCAGAAAGAAAATATTTTTTTTCGTGGTGTGCGTCCGCTTTCCACGATCTCCTTGACTGTAGCCGGAAAATTTATGCTGGTATGTGCCGCATGTTGCGGCACGTAGCCGAGCAGAGCCGGTTCTGTTAATTCGCCGGCTGTTTGTCCAAAAATACGAACGTTTCCCGACACGGGCTTTATCAATCCCAGGATTAGTTTCAGAGCAGTCGTTTTGCCACCGCCATTGGGTCCGATTATTCCGACGTAATCGCCGGCATGGATTTTAAACGTCACATCCGCAAGCACCGGATTTTGGGGATAATTAAAACTCACGTTTTCAAATTCGATCTGCACTTCTTTTTTTAATGGCATAACATGGCGCGTTGTAAGTTCACAAGATTGTCGGCCATGACCATCAGATAGTCTTTACCCTCGCTAATCTCATTCTCGCTCAATCCTTCTATTGGATTTAAAACCAGGGTCTCGGCTTTTGTCTCACTGGCGATTACTTCGCTTAATTTTGAACTCACTAGCGTCTCAAAGAAAATATATCGTATGCCCTTCTCTTTTACCAGATCGGTTATCTCGCTTAGATGCTTGGCTGAGGGTTCTTCTTCGGCCGAAAGGCCGGCGATATTGATGGCGTTTATATCGTAGCGTTTAGCCAGATAGCCGAAAGCTTCATGGCTCACAATAATAAACCGGAGATCGCAATTTTGTAATTTATTTTTATATTTGTCATCCATGAGCGCTAGGTCAGTTTTAAGCTGTTCGGCATTAACCGTATAAAAATCTTTGTTGGTTGGATCGACTTGGCTAAGAATTTCGGCTAATTTTGATGCGGCTTTATTCATGACATCCAAATTTAGCCATATATGCGGATCTTCCGACGTTTGCGTTAAATTGGAAATTTTTACGGTTTGAATTCCGGCGCTCTGCATCTCCGGCAGAATCCTCTCCGCCCAGGCATCCATGCCCAAGCCGTTCAGGATGAAAATTTTTGAATTTTTTGCATCGGCAATATCCCGCGGCGTTGGTTCATAGTCATGCGGTTCGGCTCCGGCCGGAGTAGTGACGGTTACGGTTACGCGGTCGCCGCCGACTCTTTCTGCCACAAAAGCCCAGGGATAAATGGTAGCCGTGACGGCGATTCTTTTAATTGTGTCATCAATCGGAGCCGTGTTTTTATCAGCCTCTTGCAAGCCTCTCGAAACCAGAAAAACCGTCGAAACAATTAAAACAAGAATACCGATTAAAGGAATGATGATTTTTTTTGTCATAGCTTAATAATCCAGTAATTTTCTGATTTGCGGATGTTGCTGGATTTTTTCTATGGCTTTCGCTTCGATTTGGCGGATGCGTTCGCGGGTGACGTCGAATTCTTTACCTACTTCTTCAAGTGTATGACTTACACCATCAGTCAAACCGAATCGCATCTCTAAGATTTTTTGTTCGCGCGCATTAAGATCCTTGATAATGTCGCCGACGTAATCACGCAAAAGCTGTAAGGCGGCCGCGCGGTCCGGGCTCACGTTCTTAACGTCCTCGATAAAGTCCTCAAGCGTTGAATCTTCATCATCTTCACCGACCGATGTTTCGAGCGAAACCGTATCTTGTGAAATTTTGATTATATGACGAACTTTATCTACTTCCTCACCCATTTCTGCCGCGATTTCTTCGGGTAACGGTTCGCGACCGAGGTCCTGGATTAATTGACGTTCAATCTGCTGGAATTTATTGATGGTCTCGACCATGTGCACCGGAATACGAATCGTGCGGCTCTGGTCGGCGAGTGCACGTGTTATGGCTTGTCTGATCCACCAGGTGGCATAAGTCGAAAATTTATAACCTTTTCGGTATTCGAATTTTTTAACGGCGCGGAATAAGCCAATGTTGCCCTCCTGGATCAAGTCCAGGAGAGACAACGATTTACCCATAAATTTTTTAGCGATTGAAACTACCAGACGAAGGTTGGCCTCGATTAATTTTTTCTCAGCTTCTTTTTCACCTTTTTCCTTTCGTTTGGCCAAAGCGATTTCTTCGTCCGCTGTAAGCAGAGGTATTTTTCCGATTTCACGCAGATACATCTGAATCGAGTCCGCTGTCAGGTCGAATGGATCGATTTTGCCGCGCTTGTCATCCGCGCTATGGAGCGTCTCCATCATGTCATGGCGCTCCTTCTGTCGTCCCAGAATCCCCTCCTTCATTTCGATGACGCCAATGCCGGCGGCATCAAGACGATCGATAAAAGCCTCATAAGTCGGGATATAATCCTCCAACTCCGAGAAAACGTACAAGACTTCGTTCTCCGTAATAAAACTTCGCGTTCTAGCTTTGTCAAAAAGTTTGTCCAGCGTTTCTTCGCTGGGCGGCGGACTTTTAATGTAAGGTCCCTGCCTGAGCGGACCGTGTTTTGCTTTTTTTACCTGCCTGGCAGGTTTTGCTTTTTTGCTGTTTTTAACAGGCGAATATTTTGACTTAACCTGTTTTACTTTTCGTGTTTTGGAAAATTTGGATTTCTTAACCGGTTTTTTGGCGTATGTCATAAATTTTGCATTCCTAAACGGCAGTTATCCTCGATACGGATCAAGTTCGCGTTTAAGCGCGTAACCTGGTTCGCCGAAGGCCGCCGGAGTGGAATGCTAGATAAGTTGATTAAATTGCGAAAGCAGATCTTGGATTTTGGCGTTATCGCCGATCCTTTCCGCTTCCCGCATTTGATTCTCCAAATCAGTTCTTTTTTTGGTCCGGAGGAGCTCGTGAAGAGATGTCGTTTCGTTCATGAGTTCGTCTGTCAGAGCCTGTAAAGACTGGTTTTGGAATTCGCGATCCGCTAAGATCGCAATAAAATTTAAAAGATCAGGTGATGTCAAGTCGGGCAGATTATACAAAGGAAGCGACTTTTGGGCAAGATCCCGCAATTCCGGCTTCAGATACAGAATGGCCAGAATCCGTTCCGCAAGTTCAGTTTCACGCGGTTTTTTAACGTGCTCCGTGCTCCGTGATTCGTGTTCCGTACTCTGTATTGATGGCTCCGTGCTCCGTGATTCGTGTTCCGTACTTCCTGTTCTCCGCGTGTTTTTTAAAGCGTCGCGGAGCGAATCGGTTGATACGTCTAAATCTTTGGCCAGGCGCGTTATCCAGGCGTCGCGTTCTACAGAGTCGGCGATGCGCAAAAATTCGGTCAACAGTTCGCGTGCGATTTGTTTTTTGCCCTCGGGTTTTGACGGGTCCTTACCTTTGAACGCATTTCGGTAAAGCCATTCGACGACAGGAAGAGCGTTATGAATCGCCTGTCTCCAAATTTCCGGATCTTTGCGCACCGCATCATCCGGATCTTTGCCGACTTCGGGAGGCAAAGTGATAATTTTGACATTGAAATCCAAGGCTCTCGCGATATCGAGTCCGCGAATCGTAGCGGCTTTGCCGGCTGAATCGGCATCAAAAGCTATGGCCAGATTCGTGGTAAAGCGTTTTAATAAGCCGAGCTGTTCGCCTGTTAACGCAGTACCGGAAGAAGCTACCACATTCGTGATCTTGAATTGATGCGAAGAAATTACATCCATATTACCTTCCACGATTACAGCCAAATCCTGGCGCTTGATTACTCCTTTGGCTTTGTCCAGGCCGAAAAGGATGGAACTTTTTTTATAAATGAAAGTTTCCGGCGTGTTGACGTATTTCGCTTCTTTTGAATCGGAGAGCAGACGTCCCGTAAAACCCGTGGCGTTGCCGTGGATGTCGCAAATCGGAAACATTAAACGATCGCGGAAGCGATCATAGATGCCTGGATTTTTTTCTGACTTTAAGCAAAGTCCGACTTTTATCAGCTCATCTTCTTTAACATCGCGTTTTGCCAGAGCTTCGGATAGTGCGGTCCAGCTCTGCGGAGCGTAACCGATACGCCAGATGTCGCAGGTAAGTTCATCCAAGCCACGTTTGTTTACATAGTCGCGCGCATGTTGGGCAGTGGCTTGTGTTAAAAGAACACTGCGAAAAAAACGGGCGGCTAAATCATTGATTTCAAAAAGACGCTTTTTATCTGATTGAAGCCGCGAATCGAACCGCGGAAGCTCGACTCCGACTTTTTGCGCCAAGTGCTCCAGAGCTTCCGGAAATTCCATGCCTTCCATTTTTTGCACGAAAGAAATCACGTCGCCGCCAATATCACAGCCAAAACAGTGCCATGACTGGCGCGGCCGGTTTACAAAAAAACTGGGAGTCTTTTCCTGATGAAACGGACAATTAGCCTTAAAACTGCCGCTTCCGGCGGGTTTGAGCTGTAGATATTCCCCTACTAGATCAGCGATATCCAGGCGGGATTTGATGTCCTCCACGACGTCCATGTGGGTATAGTTCACAGTATAAAAGACAAAATGTCGAGGAAACGAGGGATGGGGAATTATTTTGTCCTCCCGTGTCTTGGTGGACGTTTTGCGCGGACAGGGCGGGGAGACCCCGCCCCCACGGCGGAATCCTTCTCCCGTTTTCTAATTTCCTTCATCAAAATAACCATCTCGTCGCGCAGGATGGCGGCTAGTTCGAATTCTAAATCTTTTGACGCGCGTTTCATCTCCTCTTCTTTTTGTTTCATGACCAAATGAAGATCGCGCGTCTCAGCCGAGAGTTCCAGTTTCAAAATTTCCTTAACGTCTTTTTGGCCCGAAGTGATTCCCAATTCGCCGCGCAGGTCTTTGATGGCTTTCACGATGGTCTGCGGTGTAATCCCGTGTTTTTTATTGTAGGCCAGTTGTTTTTCGCGTCTGCGGTTTGTTTCGTCGATAGCTCGTTTCATGGATCCGGTTATGCGATCCGCATAAAGCACGACTTGTCCGCGGATGTTGCGCGCCGCACGGCCGATGGTTTGGATGAGTGCAACCGCAGAGCGTAAAAAACCTTCTTTATCCGCGTCTAAAATCGCAACTAGCGCTACTTCCGGCAAGTCCAACCCTTCGCGTAAAAGATTGACGCCAACGATAACGTCATACGTACCTCGACGGAAGTCGCTTAAAATTTTCAGTCTTTCAACCGTATCGATGTCGCTATGCAGATAGCGCGACTTGATTTTTCTTTCCACTAAATACGAACTTAAATCCTCTGCCATTTTTTTAGTCAAAGTCGTAACGAGTACGCGATCGCCGCGCTTAGTGACGGTATCAATTCTGTCCAAGACGTCGTCGATTTGTCCTCGTTCATTTCGTTTCGGTGTTATGGGTCTCACGATAATTTCCGGATCAATCAAACCGGTCGGGCGAATTATTTGTTCCACGATTCGCGCTGAATTCTTCATTTCATATTCACCGGGAGTCGCAGAAACGAAAATTGCCTGATCTATTTTATCTTCGACTTCTTTAAATGTCATTGGCCGGTTGTCTTTGGCGCTCGGCAGCCGAAAACCGTAATCGACCAGCGTGTTTTTTCGTGCGCGATCGCCTTCGTACATGCCGCCTACTTGCGGTAGAGTCACGTGCGACTCGTCGACAACCAGTAAAAAGTCCTTGGGAAAATATGAAAATAATGTATCCGGCGGATCGCCCGGTTTTCGACCCGAGAGTTGTCGCGAATAGTTTTCGATACCGTTGCAGTAACCGAGATTTTCGATCATTTCCAAATCGAACTTGGTGCGGCGATCAAGTCTTTCTGCTTCGAGTAATTTTCCCTGAGCCTCAAACCAATCGAGTCTACCTTTCAATTCCTTACGAATTGCTTTTATAGCCCGTTCTTTTTCGGGTCCCAAAGTAATAAAATGCTTGGCCGGAAAAACCCAGAGGTCCTTGTGGTTTTTTCTTGTCTTGCGCGAGACCGGATCTATTTCGATTATATCTTCGACTACGCCGCGCGGCGCTTCAATTCTATAAATCGTTTCTTCGTTCGCCGGCATGATTTCTAAAACGCCGCCAAGAGCGCGAAATGATCCTCTTAAAAGATCGGCGTTAGTGCGGACGAATTGCATTTCGATCAAACGCCCTAATGCATTTTCACGTTTCATGTCATCCCCCACTGTGAGATGTAAAACCGTTTTTTCATAAGCTTCCGGCGCGCCTAAACCATAGATGCAAGAGACTGAAGCGCAAATTATCACATCGCGCCGCGTAAGCAACGCCTGCGTAGCGCTATGGCGCAAGCGATCAATCTCCTGGTTGATCATGGCTTCTTTTTCGATATATGTATCGCTTTTTGGAATGTAAGCCTCCGGCTGGTAATAATCGTAATAAGAAACAAAATACTCGACCGCGTTATGCGGAAAAAATTCGCGGAATTCGTTGCAAAGCTGGGCGGCCAGGGTTTTGTTATGGGCGATGACCAAAGTCGGTTTTTTTATTTCTTGGATCACGTTGGCGATGGTGAATGTTTTGCCGGTGCCGGTTGCGCCAAGTAACGTCAAAAAGCGCTCGTCAGCTTTCAATCCTGCGATGAGTGATTCTATTGCTTCCGGCTGGTCGCCTGAAGGCTTGTATGGTTTTTGTAAATCAAATTCCAGCATGGCTCTTATGGTGGCATGTTTTAGGGAATTTTAGTAGGATGCTTCATATTCTCCCCCTTACGAAGGGGGAGTTAGAGGGGGTCGTCTGCCGAAGATTTCCCCCAGCTCCTTTTTCGCCAAGGAGGGAAAAATAACTACTATGACAAATTTCACCTGGAATTCCTTTGAGCGCCCCATTATTGCGCTTTCGCCCATGGCTGATCTGACGGATCAGCCGTTTTGTCATATTTGTCGTGAAGTCAGCGGCGACTCTTTTGTTATTTTTCGGGAAATGGTTTCTTCCGTGGCGCTCGTCCGAAAAAATGAAAAGACTTTAAAGATGTGCGAGATCGACGAGCTCGAACGACCGATTGTCCAACAGATTTTTGGTTCGGATGCGTCCATCATGGCGGAAGCGGCAAATATGCTCGTTGAAAAATTTAAACCCGACGCCATTGACATAAACATGGGCTGTCCAGCCAAAAAGATAGTTTCAAATTTCGACGGTGCATCACTCATGCGTGAGCCTGGAAAAGCAGCGGAGATCGTCACGGCCGTGAAGTCGGTCGTAAAAATTCCAGTCAGCGTTAAGACGCGTCTCGGCTGGTCTAGGACTGATGAGATTTTGGAATTTTCAAAAATATTGGAAGCTGCCGGAGCCGATCTTTTATCGATTCACGGCCGAACGCGCGAACAAGGATATTCTGGAAAAGCTGATTGGGAGATGATCGGCCGGGTAAAATCCCGTCTCAAAATTCCTGTTTTATTGAATGGCGATGTGACGGATGGCGAAAGTGCAAAAAAAGCTCTGGAAATTTCTAATGCTGACGGTGTTTTAATCGGTCGCGGAGCGCTGGGTAATCCGTGGATATTTAAAGAAATACAAGACTTCCTGCGTCCGGCGTCTCACGTATCACCTCTGCCAAGCATTTCCGAAAGAGTAGAGGCTGTCTTGCGACACGCGAAACTACAAGTCGAGCATTACGGCGAGCACGGAATTATCAACTTACGCAAACACTTACCCTTTTATTTTAAAAAGGAACTTAAGGCCGAGTATCCGGAGATTGATTTTCAGGAATTGCGGTCAAAGCTGGTTAGGGTCTCGAGTTTCGAAGAATTGGAAGGGATTCTTTTATGTCATTCCCGTGAAAACGGGAATCCAGAATCAGAGAAAAATATTCCAATTTGAATTATCCCTTATATCCTAGATTCCCGTTTTCACGGGAATGACAGTTAATGGACGCGTCTTTTACTCGTCCTCGCTTATGCTTGGTAGGTAATTTTCCGCATTAACCGGTATACCGTTTAATCTGACTTCGAAATGCAGATGTGGACCGGTCGAAAGTCCCGCGCCTTGATCACCCGGTCTCCCGCCGGAAAGTCCGATGACGTCTCCTCTTTCGACGTATGTGTCTGGTTTGGCGATAAATTTTGAGAGATGGGCATAAACCGTGGCGATTCCGCCCGGATGAATGATCATCAGGTAATTGCCGTACATTTTTCCGGTTTTATTCCAAGCCACATAACCGCCAGCCGCGGCCTTGATGGCTGTGCCGACCGATGCCCTGACATCGGTTCCCGGGTGTTCGAACAGATGTCTAAAAGGATAATCCTTATCATGGAATTTTGCCGTAATGCCGCGCGATGGATCTACAGGCCAGCTTAAAAGTACATCGCCACGTGACAGGGCTTCATCAATCGAATCGAGTTTGTCTTTGAGTCTGGTTTCGATGCTCGAGATATCGTCGGCAGTCGTCTGTTGCTGTTCTCTTAGTTCATACAAAACCCGTTCGAATTCGGATTGTTTGTTTTTCGTTTCCGAAGCTAAAGAAGCTTTGAAATTTCTTTCCGCTTCGAGTGCGAGCTGTTCCTTTTTAAGAGTTTTCTTTTCAACTTCTACGGCCATAATTTTTTCATCCCGCTCCTTTTTTATGTTTTCTAGGTTAGTTTTTGTTTCTTTGACTTTAATCATGGAGTCGGTCAAATCACCTTCCAATTGCTTGATAGCTTCTACATGGTCAAAAAAAGCAGATAGCGAACGCTTGGTTAAGAGTACTTCGAGCGGCATTACCTCATCTGATTCGCGCATCTGTCTCAAAATTTCCGCAGCATATTCTTTTTGCCTTTCGATGCGTTTGTTTTGTTCTGCGATTTGTTTTTCTAAAGAGTCAATCTCCAGCTTCAAAGCTTCTAATTCAACTTTAGCGCGTTCAATGTCCAACTCTTTTTTTAAGACGCGATTATCTAGAATCAAGACCTCGTTTTCCAGAGAAGTTTGTTTGGTTTCCTGGTCCGTGATTCTGTTTTTGTATGAATTTATTAAATTATCAAGCTCTTTAACACGTGAGCGTTTTTGATTGACCTGCTGGTTAAGCGCATCCACTTGTTGCTTGACAGTATCTGTCTGTACAGTCGTACCAGCCCTTGTCGTTGTACTTTCCGCACCTAGAACGAAAACCGGCTGATAGCAAAAAAGAACGGCTAAAGATGCCGATATAATTTTTATAATCCCCCTTCTTTTCATGCGTATATAATGACCTCTAAGCGCGCTTAGGTCTAGGTTTTCAGATATGACAAAGCCTGGTCAATTCTGCCCAGACTCCTTTTTTTACCTAAAACATGGAGAAGTTCAAACGGCGTAGGTGATTTTTCGGCGCCCGATAAAGCTACACGCAAAGGCCACAGCGTGTCGCCATTACTCCAGCCATTGGTTGTAATCATGTCTTTAATTTTCTTTTCTATCTCTATCGCATTTGGCACCCGGTCTTCTGATTCTAAGATTTCTTTTAAGGCTTTAAGCCTCTCTGTGGCTTCCTCGGTTTTTTGACTCTTCCAAGTTAAAGAAACTTGGGAGTAATCAAGCTCGTCCTTAAACAATTCGCGGGTGAGTTCTGCAACGTCTGATGGCAGTTTTATTCTGTCGCGTACGAGGATTAATGCCCGATCCATGAGTTCTTTGTCATCCGACGCGTCTTTAACAAAAGGTCGAGTTAATTCCAGATATTTATCTTCCGGTAGTTCGCGAAGATAATGCGCATTCAGCCAGTCTAATTTTTCTAAATTGAAGACAGCGCCGGCCTTGTTGATTTTTTTAAGATCAAACATTTTTACTAATTCGTCATGGCTATAAATTTCGCGGTCTGCCGTCGGGTTCCAGCCCAGGAGCGCTACGAAGTTAATGATAGCTTCAGGCAAATATCCTTTTTTCAAATAATCTTCGAGCGCTACGTCGCCTTGTCTTTTTGAAAGCTTGGATCGGTCCGGGTTTAGCAGTAGCGGCAAGTGCGCAAACTTCGGGATTTCCCAGCCTAATGATTGGTAGATGAAAATATGTTTTGGCGTAGACGAGATCCACTCTTCGCCTCGGATGACATGAGAGATTTCCATGTCATGGTCATCGCATGTCGAAGCCAGGTGGTAGGTCGGAAAACCATCTGACTTGATGATTACTTGGTCATCAATAACCGACCAGTCAAATTTAACATCGCCTCTGATCTCATCTGTAAAAGTAACGTCCCCTGTTTTTGGAAGTTTGAGACGTATCACGTATTTTTCTCCGGTTTTTATTTTTTCTTCCGCCTCATCTCTCGAAAGTTCGCAACATTTGCTGTCATACATAGTCGGTTTTTTGGCGCTTTCCTGTTCATGCCGTAAAGCTTCCAAGCGTTCCTGCGTGCAAAAACAATAATAGGCTTTATCCATATCTATCAGTTTTTTTGCATAAGCCAGATGCCGCTCCTTGTTTTTGGATTGCAAATACGGACCCTTGTCCCCTCTTTCCATCATTACGCCCTGTTCGTCGAGCCAGATGCCTTCGTTCGGTATAACGTCAGCTGATTGAAGTGACCGACAAATATTTTCGATACCGCCTTCCACTTTGCGATTTTGATCAGTGTCTTCGATGCGTAACACGAAGTTGCCGCCTTTATTCCGCGCTAAAAGCTCGTTATAAAGTGCGGTTCGCAATCCTCCGATATGCATTGACCCGGTCGGACTGGGCGCAAACCTGACGCGTATTTTTTGTTCCATAGCAGAGAAAGATTACGGAATTAAGCGGGAAATGTCCAATCCGTGGGACAATCCACGGAACGTAAAACGCGATTTCGTAGGGTTTTTTATTTGCGGTTTTTATTCCCATGTTCCATGATTAAAGTCCTATGTGCGGAATTGTTGGATACGTCGGTAAGAAACCGGCTTTGCCGATCTTGATCGACGGTTTAAAGCGGCTCGAATATCGCGGCTATGATTCGGCTGGCGTTGCTTTACAGGGCGATCCTCTTTTAGTTGTCAGGTCAGCAGGCAAAATCGCTTCGCTTGAGGCGAAAACCGCGGAGAGCGGCATCAGCTCTAACCCGGTTCGTGTCGGCATTGCGCATACGCGTTGGGCTACTCACGGTCCGCCGCTTGAGAAGAACGCGCATCCGCATGCCGATTGTTCGGGACGTCTGGCTCTTGTCCATAATGGAATTGTGGAAAATTATGCGGAGCTTAAAAAAGAATTGATAGCCAAGGGGCATGAATTCAAGTCCGATACCGACACCGAAGTTCTGGCGCATCTTATCGAAGATATTTTAAAAAGCGATGGTCTTGATTTTACGCAGGCGGTCCGCGCCGCATGTCTCAAAGTCCGCGGCACATACGGCCTGGCTGTTATCTCATCTGACGAGCCTGAAAAAATCGTGGTCGCACGTCTGGGTAGTCCGATCGTGCTCGGCATCGGCGATGATGAGTTCTTTGTAGCCTCTGACATGAGCGCGGTTATTAACTATACGCAGCGTGCAATATTTTTAGATGACGGTGACATGGCGGTTTTAGATTCGGACGGTTATCGAGTAATGTCTTTGGACAATTTGCCGGTTGATAAAGGTGTACAAGAAGTTGATTGGTCTTTTGAAGACGCGCAAAAAAACGGCCAGCCGCATTTTATGTTGAAGGAGATGTTGGAACAGCCCGAAGTCGTACGAAATACGCTTCGCGGGCGCTTGAGACTCGAAGAAGGTTTGGCTCAGCTCGGAGGTTTGCGGGATGTAGAGGACAAGTTGCGCGATTTGGATCGCCTGATCATAGTCGGCTGTGGCAGTGCTTATTACGCCGGACTGGCCGGTGAATATATGCTCGAGGAATATGCGGGCATCCCGGTGGAAGTCGAATTAGCCAGTGAGTTCCGTTATCGCAAACCGATTATCACGCCAAAAACCGCTGTTTTAGCTGTATCCCAATCCGGCGAAACAGCCGACACGCTGGCCGCTATCCGCGAGGCCAAGATGAAAGGCGCACTCACGCTCGGCATTGTGAACACCGTGGGCTCGACCATTGCGCGCGAGACCGACGCTGGAGTCTACAATCACGCCGGTCCCGAAATCGGTGTAGCCTCGACAAAAGCTTTCGTATCGCAGCTTACGGTTTTTGCTCTGCTTACACTCTGCCTCGGACGCCAAAGGCAGATGTCGCTTACGACAGGTCAGGAAATTGCTAAGTATCTTTCTGCTTTACCTGAGCAGATTCAATCTATTTTAGATAATCGAGAATTGATTGATTCTATTTCTAAAAAATATACAAATGCCACCGACATGCTTTTTGTGGGTCGAAAATACATGTCACCAATCGCCTTTGAAGGCGCTTTAAAACTCAAAGAAATAAGTTACATTCATGCTGAAGGTTATGCGGCCGGCGAAATGAAACATGGACCCATCGCACTCATTAACCCCTCTTTCCCCTGTTTTGTTTTATGCCCCCAGGATTCGGTTTATGAAAAAACAAAATCAAATCTCGAAGAACTTAAAGCTCGCAGTGCGCCGCTTATTGCACTTACGCACGAAGGAAATCATGAATTGGAAGGTTTAGCTGATGAGGTTATGTTTATTCCCAAAACACACGAATTTTTATCCCCGATCTTAAGTGTCATCCCGCTCCAATTATTCGCATACTACGTTTCCACAGCCAAAGGCATAGATCCTGACAAGCCACGAAATCTCGCCAAAAGCGTCACTGTAGAATAACAATCCCCACTGCTCATCGCTCATTGTTCATCGTTCTCCCTCCCCCCATCTTCGATATTAAAAATTTTACCGGAAAAACCACCACCGCATTAAAAATTCTTTTCCATCTTGTCGGTTCTTGGAATAATCGCCATAGCCATTCGAGACCCATACTGCGAATAAATGCTGGCGCTCGCTTCACGTTCTCCGACCAATAATCCAGCGTACCGCCTACGCCCATAGCTATTTTAACGCTTGGAAATTCCGCCAGATGTCGCGCAATCCAAGCCTCCTGTTTTGGATGTCCGAAAGCGACTAAAAGTATGTCCGGTGCGTATTGCGTAAGCCTCATGCGTGCTTCGGCGCCAGCCTCGTCGTCCGAGCCATCATTCTCTACGTAGCCGCCGACTTCTGACATGATCGAGAGATCCGAATAAGCTTCGCGGATTTTCCAAGACGCTTTATCCGCTACGCCGGGCGCTCCGCCAACCAAGCCGACTTTCCAACCGCGAGTCAAAGATTCCTGGAGCAGTCTCTCCGCAAAATCAACACCAGTCAGGCGATTTAAAATCGCACCGGACAAGAGGCCGGCTATCTTTAA
The DNA here is from genome assembly GCA_043818395.1 of Patescibacteria group bacterium. Taxonomy (GTDB): domain Bacteria; phylum Patescibacteriota; class Patescibacteriia; order 2-12-FULL-60-25; family 2-12-FULL-60-25; genus JBDRFZ01. Next base: position 10,636 of record JBDRFZ010000019.1, on the reverse strand, counting down.
ACCAAAACTATCGACTAATCTTAAATCAGCTTTTCTTAAAATTTCCCAATAAGCAGGATCACGTTTTGCTTCCAACAAAATTTCGGGATTCGTCGTGACAATAAAAACCTGACCGCCGTGAACCAGTGTCAAGTCCGCTCTTTTAAATGCTTCGTCAGCATTCAGGCCATGGATCACCAGTCCAAAGCAATCAAACGTTGAAGGGGAAGACATGTAGATTTGTATGTACGGCTCCAGCTAATTCCATTTCGCTTTTTATAATTGCTACATGATCAGGCCGCCATTCAATGGTTTCAATTTTATGTTGCCAGGTGGGGAGTATTAATCCTCGTTCTGCTTTAGTAATAGAGATATGAGGTATCCAAGGCTTACGATCTAATCCGGGTGCTATAAGCGAGGCCATATCTCGCAAATCGCGGACAAAAGTTTTCCACTCGTTTTCATTTTGCGGATAAACTTTCAAGACTACTCTGTTTGGACGTTTCGGGGGAAATGATTCGAAAGCGTCGATTAAAAAAAAACCGCCCGGCGGATGTGAAACTGCCTTTTCCATGAGTTGCTTCAAAGGTTCCAATCTGTCTTCAGAAACGTCGTCTAAAAAGGCTAATGTTAAGTGCCAGGTATGCGGTCTTATTGGCCGATTTTTAAACGGAAAATTGGTCTGCCGCCAGGCTGTTTGTATAGTTTCCTGTAAATTTTTTGGCAACGGAAGACCTATGAAGAGTTGCATAATTCATTATACAGGATTTTCATCAGGCGGCAGATTAGCTCTGTCAATAGTTGGGTTTAACCGCATGATCCGGTGCTTATGGGCTACTCGATACCTGGCCAGTTCACGTTCCAGGGCTGCAGCTGCAGCGGCGTATGCCGCATCGTCCGATCTTACTGCTTCCTGCATTACTTTTTCCGCTCTCTGCTTGGCTTCTTCGATAGAGGAAAGATCCAGTTCGAATCCTCTTTCAGCCGTATCGGCCAGGACCTTGATTATATTGCCTTCGCTTACTTCAATAAAACCACCGGAAACGGCCACATCTTCTTCTCCTTTTTTGGTTTTTAATTTTGCCACACCCGGAACAAGAGTGGCTACCAAAGGTTCGTGATTGGATAAAATCGTAATTTCACCAAGCGTGGTCGGCAAGGTCACCTGTTCTACTTCTTCTTTGTAGACCATCCGTTCAGGAGTTATAAGTTCGAAATGCATAAATTAAGAACTAAACGCTTCCGACTTCTTCAATTCCACCTTTCATGTAAAAAGCTTGTTCTTGTTTATCGTCGTGTTTGCCTTCGAGAATTTCTTCAAATGCGCGAATCGTATCTTCCAGTTTTACGTATTTACCCTGGTTACCAGTGAAAACTTCGGCCACGTGAAACGGCTGTGAAAGAAATTTTTGTATTTTTCTGGCGCGGGCGACAGCCTTTTTGTCATCTTCTGATAATTCTTCCATACCAAGGATGGCGATTATGTCCTGCAGATCCTTATAGCGCTGTAAAACGCGTTGTACGCCACGAGCAATGTTGTAGTGACGTTCTCCCACGATTTGCGGATCGAGTATGGTTGAGGATGAATCCAGCGGATCTACGGCCGGATAGATACCCAGCTCTGCCAACGAACGAGTTAAAACGACCGTTGAATCCAAGTGACTGAAAGTCGTGGCCGGTGCCGGATCAGTTAAGTCGTCAGCCGGTACGTAAACCGCTTGCACCGAGGTAATTGAACCTTTATCTGTTGAGGTGATTCTTTCCTGCAGAGTTCCCATTTCCGTGGCCAGGGTCGGCTGGTAGCCCACGGCAGACGGGATGCGTCCGAGCAGAGCCGAAAGTTCGGAACCGGCTTGTGTAAAGCGAAAGATATTATCAACAAATAAAAGTACGTCTTGATTTTCCTGATCCCTAAAATATTCGGCGATTGTCAACCCGCTCAAGGCAACGCGGGCGCGTGCTCCGGGCGGCTCGTTCATTTGCCCGAAGACCAGCGAGGTTTTTTCGAGTACGCCAGACTCTTTCATCTCACGATATAAGTCATTGCCTTCGCGGGATCGCTCACCGACACCTGCAAAAACCGAAAAACCACCATGTTCACTCGCGATGTTGCGGATAAGTTCCATGATAATAACGGTTTTACCTACGCCCGCGCCGCCGAATAAACCGATTTTTCCGCCTTTTAAGAAGGGGCAGATCAAGTCGATGACTTTAATGCCGGTTTCCAGGATTTCAGTTTCTGTTGATTGTTCTGTAAAAGCCGGAGCGCTTCGGTGTATAGGTGAGGTTTTCTTTGCTTTGAATTTTGGTCCGTCGTCTATCGTTTCTCCGGTTACGCCGAACATACGGCCCAGTGTTTCGCGCCCAACCGGTACGCTGATCGGCGCTCCGGTGTCGACTACTTTCATGCCCCGGGAAAGACCGTCGGTCGACGTCATGGCCACAGTTCGGACTTCTCCGCCACCCAGGTGCTGTTCGATTTCCAGTATTATTTTTTTATCCTCATATTCCAATTCAAGTGCGTTATAAATCCCGGGAGGATCCCCTTCGAATTCCACGTCCACTACAGGTCCGATGATTTGTGTGATTTTTCCAGTTTTCATATTTTTGTTGTGTTCATTTTAATTGATTGCGGTTTATTCAATAGCTGCTTTACCGGCGCTGATCTCCGAAATTTCCCTGGTGATATTCGCCTGCCTGGCTTGGTTAAATGTAAAAGTCAGATCTTCGAGCATGCTTGAAGCGTTATCGGTTGCGCTTTGCATGGCTACCATCCGCGCTGAATGTTCGGAAGCTGCGGATTCGAGAAGTGACTGATAGATCTGCATTTCGAGCATTCTTGGTAGTAATTCCTTCAAAACCAGATCGGTGTCAGGTTCAAATTTAATTCTCGGTTCATCCAGCTTGCTATCATCCCATTCTTTCGAGGTCGAATCTGATTTCAATGGTTCTGTTTCTAAGATTACAGGTAGCAACTGTTTTGCCGTGGGTATCTGAAAAACCGCATTTTTAAAATCTGTATAAATTACGAATACCCTGTCTGCTTTTCCGCTTGTAAATTCGTCAAAAACAAGTTTTCCGATGGGTAAAGTCCGATCATAGGTCGGAGCATTAGAGATCGCGTCAAATGAAGCAAGAATGGAATACCCAGCGCGTTTGACCGTTGATTCAGCGCGTCTGCCCACTGCTACGACTTTGATATTTTTTTCGGTTCTTTGTAAAAGAAAATCCAAAGTCTTTTTTAGGAGTTGTGAATTGAATCCGCCGCATAAACCTCTGTCTGAAGATGCGACTACGGCTAAAATGGATTCTGAAACAGCGGGTCCCGAAAGCAGGACATGGCTTCTTGGGTCAACGTAACGAGAAACATCACCAGCGAGATCCCTGACCGTAGCCGCGTAATCGCGTGAAGCTGCGGCGAGTTGGATGGCTTTTCTCATTTTAGCAGCCGAAACCAACTCCATAGCACGGGTGATTTTTCTGGTATTTGCCACCGATTTGATTCGGCGTTTGATGATGCGGGTTGATACGGCCATATTGGTAGGGGCGGGGCTTTACGTCTGCCTTGATTTAAATCAGATTAAGCATTCTCGGATGAAAAAATTTCGTTCCATTTTTCGATCGCTTGTTTTAAAATCGGCTCAGTTTGTTCGTCAATAACTTTCTTTTCGCTTAGCGTTTCGATGGTTTTTTGCTGTTCGCGGTCAAGGTATAAATGAAATCCATCTTCCCAGTCGCGTACTTTTTCGATCGGTACATTGTCTAAATAACCCTTTGTGACTGCAAAAAGAATCGCAACTTGGTGTTCCATTGACATTGGTTCGTATTGGCCCTGTTTTAAAATCTCCACGATACGACGGCCGCGTTCAATTTGTTTTTTTGTAGCCTCATCCAGATCAGTAGCGAATTGCGCAAATGCTTCAAGCTCGCGGAATTGCGCAAGCTCAAGACGCAACGGTCCGGCCACTTTTTTCATGGCTTTAGCCTGGGCCGCCCCACCCACGCGTGAAACTGATAAGCCGACGTTTAATGCCGGACGTATGCCTTTATAAAACAGGTCACCTTCCAGATATATCTGTCCATCGGTGATAGAAATAACATTGGTCGGAATATAAGCCGAAATATCTCCGGCTTGAGTCTCAATAATCGGTAAAGCAGTGATAGATCCTCCGCCGTATTCCTGACTGCGGCGACAAGCTCGCTCCAAAAGACGGGAATGCAGATAAAAAACATCTCCCGGATAAGCTTCACGGCCAGGCGGACGTCGCAATAAAAGTGAAACTTCACGGTATGCCCAAGCGTGCTTGGAGAGATCGTCGTAAATAATTAAAACGTCTTTGCCCTTATCCATGAAAAATTCTCCGATCGCCGATCCGGCGTATGGCGCAATGTACTGAAGAGACGCCGGGTCGGACGCGCCAGCTAAAACCACTGTCGTGTAATCCATAGCGCCTTTTTCTTCAAGTTTTGCTACGATTTTTGCTACCTTTGATTCTTTTTGCCCGATCGCAACGTAGATGCAGATAACGTCCTGTCCTTTTTGGTTAATGATCGTGTCAATAGCGATGGCTGTTTTTCCAACCTGGCGATCTCCGATTATAAGTTCACGCTGGCCTCGGCCGATTGGAATCATGGCATCAACTGCTTTGATCCCGGTCATGAGAGGCACGGTAACAGATTGGCGTTTCATGACGCCGGGTGCGATTTTTTCAATCGGGTAGTATTCCTCGGCTTTTAAAGCCGCTTTACCATCCAATGGTTCGCCTAGCGGATTCACCACACGGCCGACGATTTTTTCGGAAACGGGAATAGATAAAATTTTTTCTGTCGCGTCGACCCGTTCCCCGGCTTTGACTGAATTCGGATCACCGAGAATCATGGCGCCAACCCGATCATGCTCGAGGTTTAGAGCTACGCCAAAAATGTTTCCTTCGAATTTCAATAATTCCATGGACTTGGCGTTAGTCAGGCCTGAGACGGAGGCGATGCCGTCACCTGCATCCCTGACTGTTCCGGATTCCGAAGTTTGGCTTCCGGCTTTGAAGTCTTTTATCTGTTTTTTCAGCTGCTCGGCTATGTGTACCGCGGCGGTAACGTTTTTTATTTGTTGTTCTGGCATATTTGTGTCAATTTTCTATATTTTACGCGCTTATATGTTGTTTAAGCTGGTTGATTTGCTCCTTCAGGCTTGAATCGAATCTCCAATCGCCCGCTTCTATTATCAGTCCCCCTAATATCCCCGGTTCCAGACGTTCCTCAAAGCCCACTTCTCCGCCGAATTTTTTATTTAGAATTTTTTTGATCCGCTTTTTTTCTTCTTCTTCCAGTTTTACGGCTGAATAGATTACGGCGTCCTGATAATCGGTCAGTGATTTTGCGTAACTCGTGGCCGCTTCGGTAAATGAACTCAGATGGTTCAATAACTGCAGTCGCTGCAATTCCAAGAGCGCGTTTTTAACAAAGATATGAACGGCGTCTTTTAGCGCGGTTTGTAACGCTTCCTGTCTTTCGATTAAAGGAACGCTCTGGTCTTGAAGGCTGACGGCGATATCCGGAGATGTCAGCAGAGCTGAATTCACCTGTTTCAAATTCAAAATAACTTCGGCCACCACGCCTTTCTCCGTGGCCACTTCAATGAGAGCACGCGATACTTCTCTTATTTGTCGTGGTAAAGACATATCAAGCCTGTTCCAGCTCTTTAATCGCTTTATCGACCAAGTTACGTTGAGTTTTTTCGTCCAGGCCGACAGCAACCCTGGAAACTGCCAAAGAAACCATTTCCGCCACGTCATGCTGTAATGCTTGTAATGTATTTTGACGTTCGGTATTTAATTTTGTCCTGGCTTCTTCCGTCACTTTTTCTATTTCTTTTTTCGTCTGATTTAATTTATCCTGTCGTACCAGATCGGCGGATTTTTCGGCTTCGTCAATCATGGCGTGAGTTTCGGCACGTGCGCTCTTTAATGCTTTTTCTTTTTCGGTAACAGCCTCTTCCAGTTTTTTATTGGCCTGTAGACTTTTTTCCAGTCCGATTTCAATCTCTTCGGTTCGTTTTTGCATAGCCTGGGTAAGCGGTGTAAAAACCCATTTCCATAAAACCAATACCACGATTCCAAAATTAACCAGTTGTGCAATAAAAAGTTTCAGGTTAATGCCGAGTGAACCCAGAGCACCGCCGCTGGCTGCCGCTTGCGTTGCTTCACCTACGATATTTGTTGTTTCTGCGATCATATTTATTTCGAGTATGGCACTCGTTTTCCCGGCAGATCCGTAGTCTGTCGGGATTTGAGGGTCCTACAACGTGAAAACTACGACCAATGCGTAAATGGCGATAGCTTCAGCGAAAGCTGCACCCAAAAGCATGGGTACGAACAGTTTATTAGTGGATTCCGGATTGCGTCCGATGGATTCCATGGCTTTAGAGACTATCATGCCTACTGCATACGCCGGCGAAATTCCGCCAATTGCGATGGTTGCACCCTTGACGATCAGGGTTATTGATTCTTCAGTCACATTAGTAAAAAAAGGTTCAGTCGACTGTTTTTATATTGTTTAAAGTCGCTTACTGCTTTTTTGATTAAGAATGAGTTCGGCGTGCCGTCTCAGAGAGACGGTACACCCGCTTACCCCAATCACGCCGCCTGGATAATGGTTTTTTGGTGCTCCATATTCTGTGCTCCGTGTTCTGTAGCCGCAACTTCATGCCCCTCTTTCTCTTCGTCTCCATGCGGTTCGCTCGTGGCGACAGTCAGATAGACGAGAGTCAGGAGCGAAAAAACCGTGGCCTGCACGCCGCCGACCAGGAATTCCAGGGCCATGAAAGGCAGAGGTACGATATAAGCAATTAACCCTGAGATGACGGTAATCAAAACTTCGCCGGCAAAAATGTTTCCAAAAAGACGAAGCGACAGGGAGACGACTTTGGCGGCTTCTGAAAACAGTTCAATGATTCCGACCACGAGTTCTACCAGGGCGATTAAAATCTTGAGCGGATTCAGTGAAATTACGGCTTTCCAGAGCGTGCCAAGCTGGATGAATTTATTCCAGTGTTTAAAGAAGCCCAGGGTAAACATGCCAAAAACATGGGAAGCAAAAACCGCTACCGTGGCCATAGCGAGCGTCAGGTTGAGATCGCTGTTAGCCGGACGTAAGAGCGGGATCAGTTCCTTTTCACCATGGATCAGTTCCCAGATGCCTATGGAACCGGTTCCAGGCAACATTCCCAGCCAGTTGGAAAAAAGGATAAACAGAAAGAGGCTGCCTACGAGCGGTAAAAATTTTAATGATTTTTTTCGATCCTGCGTTACCTGATCAAAATAACCAAGCAGAAATTCGATAATGGCTTCCGTAGCATTTTGCAGTGTTCCTGGAATTTTTTTTATTTTTCTTTTAATCAAATACGCTAACAGTACAAAAACCGCCACGGCTATGGTGGAATTAATGTAGGCATTAGTGACCTGGAATGCGCCGATTGAAAAAATTTTTTCTGCTATTAGCGGAGGGGTGGTCATGTTTTTAAAGTCGTTTTGCGATGTCTTTGGCTTTGCGCGTGACGATAACGGATACAAGCGCCAGAGACATGGCCAGTCCCAGAATCAAGAAAATCGGGCTGGTATCGTATCTTTTGTCTAAATATCTGCCTCCCAGGCCGAAGATGACGGTAGGTACGGCAATCGCTAATAGTATGTCCCATACTATATTCAGGGCTTGCCAGGGAGACATTGATTTTTTTATAAGCGGCGAATTGTTTTCCATAAAAAACCGCCCAAATTTTACAGGGAGCTAACAAAAACGTCAATGGTATAGTTTTTTATGTATAGTTTTTTGTGTATAGTTTTTTGGATTTTTTCTTATCTCAAACCAAAGAATTTTATTGCGGTTTCCGTAGTTTTTCGTGCAACTTCGGGAATGTCAATTTTTTTAAGTTCTGCAATTTTTTTAGCGGTTTCTTCGACATAAACCGGTTCGTTGCGCTTTCCTCTGTAGGGTTCCGGAGCGAGAAATGGCGCATCAGTTTCGATCATCAGTTTTTCGAGTGGTGTGCGTTCGATGACGCGGTGGACGTGGGTTTCCGGATCACTGTTCTTTTTTGGTTTAAAAGTTACGGGCCCGGTAAAAGAAATGAGCAAACCAAGATTCAAAATTCGTTCCGCCTCTTCCCATGGTCCTGCATAGCAATGCATTACACCTCGCATATTAAAGCCGTTTTTAATTTCTTTTTCGATGATTTTCAGCAGATCATTCATGGCGTCGCGACAATGGATGATGACGGGCAAATCGAAATCGCGAGCCAATCCAAGGTGATCCAAAAAGATTTCTTTTTGTCGCGATTTAATTTTATCCAGATCATCGTTTTCGTCCAAGCGATGATAATCCAAACCCGTCTCGCCGATAGCGACGACCTTTTTTGATTCGCACAATTCACGCATTTTTTTTAAAGAATATGTTTTATTACTGCCTTCTCCTTCGTAGGTCTGTTTGGATGAAACATGGACAGGGTGATAGCCGATGGCCGCCCAGACGCCATCTTCTTTTTCTGCCAGCCGGACCGCATCTTCACAATTGGGAATCGTTGTGCCGACTGAAATAGTCCAGACCTTTTTTTGACGCATTCTTAAAATAACTTGATCGCGGTCAGCGTCGTAATCTTTAAACTGCAAATGACTATGAGTGTCTATTAAGTATGGCTTCACAATAGAATCCCAAGTAAGGCGATAAATACCGCTTCTATCCAGCCGGCTACGGTCGAGCCTTTAAGCCACATGACCAACGTCGGCTCTAGCGTAAAAGTCAGGATAAGATATATTGCACCGCCAAGTATAATCAAACCTTCAAAAAAACCAAGAATTCCGCCCAGTAATGAATTGATTGATTTTAAAAATGGAAGAATAGATAATACATGGAAAGCACCGTCTATTAGTTTAAATAATATTCCAGCCACGCGGCTTATAAAAATAAAGATCAATAAAAATGAAATGATTCTGGCCCACGACGTTGGCATGAAGATATCCAAAATAGGAGCAAAAGAAAGATACCAGGCCCGGGCTGCGATAAAACCCAGAATGGCTCCGATGAGTCTTCCGGCCGTATGTACGAATCCGTCTTTTGAACCGGCTCCAATAAAACCCAGAAGCAAAATGATTAATATAATTTCGATTATCAACATAGTGATAGTTTACAGCTTTGGTTTTGGTCCGACAATCACCACGAACTCCCCTTTTGTGCTCGTTTTTTCCAGTTCTATTTTAACTTCCTCGACCGTTCCACGGTAATAGGTTTCGTGGAGTTTTGTCATTTCTCTGCCTATAAAGATGAGTCTATTAGTTCCGAGAATCAAAGAAAGCTCGTTCAAGGACTTGTTGATGCGGTGCGTGGATTCCAAGAAAATTACAGGAAAGTCGGAGAGAACAATTTCGGAAAAAAATTTCTTGCGCCCTTTTTTATGTGGAACGAAGCCCCGATAAATAAAATCATCCATAGGAAAACCGCAGACAGCCATGGCGGCCGTAAGCGCCGATGGCCCAGGGATCGTTTCAATATTTAATTTCGTTTCGTAAGCCGCTGCCGCTAATTTTCCACCTGGATCATTGACGTTAGGCGTTCCGGCGTCAGATGCGTAGGCAACTCTCTTGCCCTGGCGAACCCAGTCGATAACCTCTAAGAGCTTGGCCTGGTTTGTATGTTCGTGCAGGGAAAACAGGGATTTAGAAATTCCGTGAGCCGTTAATAGTTTTGATGTGACCCTCGTAACCTAGCATACCACGACGACGCAATCGCGGAATGTTGTTAAGGCTCGTAGCGTTATGTCTGCTAGTTTGCCACTAGGCGTGGCAACGAACGATAGCTTGCCTTCGTTATTAGAAGTATGAATTGTTTTGTTCATATCAGTAAAGTCTTAAAATTGCCTGTAAAACCCCAAAAAACCTATCAAGAATTTCATTCCATAACCAGGTATCCTTTTGGCCTATTTTAAGCAAATATCTACCGGTTTTACCATCCGGACTACGAATCGCCAAGCCGTATGATGTTTGCTTGGGTGATGAGAATTCCAATCTTGGACCCAGGTTAAAAGAGGTTAATAAAAAATTATTAAACGAAGTTTGAATTTTTGTTTTAGCGAATTCCAGAACATACGCTCCGTTCGTATCCCCTATTGAGATGACCGGATCAATCGCGGATTTAGGCAGGTCCTGTCCAAAAATAATTAAGTTCGGCTTAAAATCCTGGTCTGCGGCAGGCACAGAAAGAGAAACGGAGATCTCCTGGCCCTCTTCAGCCTTGAAAGTAAAATAATCAACATCATCTTTTGTTTCCAGCCGGCCGAAAATCTTTTTTGCGTTTTGAGGATCTTTAATGATTCTAGCTGTCTCGACAGTATCTTGAGCTGAATTTTTAAAGATGAATGTTTCTGCTTTAGCTGATTCTGAAGCGGAAATAAACCAAACCAAAATCGAAAAAACGCAAATAGTCATTTTAAAAAATGATACGCGTATATTTTTCTTGTACATGTCAGTCCTTTAATACATCGTGGGTTATCCACGAAAATGTGCTAAAATTAGTGTGTAGATCAAGCAATTGCTTGGCACTAATTTTCGCACATTTCTATGGACAAACAAAGGTACCATCGTCGAGTAAAGAAACTTCCGGTTCAAGTTGG
>JBDRFZ010000018.1:0-6908 GCA_043818395.1 Patescibacteria group bacterium | reverse complement strand
CGCCAATCTCCCCTATCTGCCTCTTTCCGACAAAAAGAAACTCGATGCTGACGTGGTTAAATACGAACCAGAAAATGCGCTTTTCGCAGGCCAAGACGGGACTCTCCTCATAGAAAAATTCCTGCGCCAGCTCGCGGCTTTCGATATCCATTTTGCATCAGCCTTTTTTGAATTCGACCCGCCGCAGGCAATCAGCCTCAGACGTCTCGCCCGCAGTCTCTTTCCTCACGCAAAAATCTGGATCCACAAAGACCTAGCAAAAAGAAACCGGATTCTAGAAATCACTCAAGCCCTTTGATTACTCTAATATCCGCTCCGATGCGGTTAAGCCGTTCGGCGATCTCTTCGTAGCCGCGGGCAATGGAATAGACGTTGCGCAAAACCGATTTACCTTCAGCCGCCAACATGGCGATAAGTATTATCATAGCCGGACGCAGAGCCGGCGGACACACGACCTGCGCACCCTTCAATTCGGTTGCGCCATGCACAAAAACGCGATGCGGATCGGCTAACGTAATGTCGGCACCAAGACGGTTTAATTCCGTAAAATAAATGGCACGATTCTCCCACATCCAGTCATGGATAAGAGTTGTTCCAGAAGCCTGGGTAGCGATAGGAACAAAAAACGGCAGGTTATCCGTATTTATTCCCGGATAAGGCGAGGCATGAATTTTATCCTGCGGCGCATGGAGCTTTGACGGATAAACCGTTATGTCCACCAATTCCGTGCGACCGTTTTTTGCCAAATACGGTTTTGTCATCTTGAGCTTCAAACCCATGTGCTTGAGTTTAAGCAGTTCCAATTCCAAGAATCTTATAGGACATCGGCGAACGGTCAACTCTGAACCGGTTGTTACGGCCGCCGCGATAAACATCATTGATTCGATTGGATCTTCGGAAAGCCACCACTCAATCGGCTGATCGATCCGCTCTAAACCATAGACCGTCAAAACAGTGGTACCTATGCCATCAATTTTTACACCCAAAGCCTGCAGAAAAAAACATACGTCTTGTACCTGATAATTAGGCGGCGCGTATCGGATCACCGTTTTTCCGGGAATCATGGCCGCGGCCATAAGCAGATTCTCGGCCGCCGTATCGCTCGCCTCGTAAAGCACCACGTCGGCCGGCTTCAATTTGCCGATCTTGATATTAAAGCAACCGGTTTTACCGGGCGTGATACGCACCCCCAATTCTTCCAAACCAAATCGATGCGCCGCAATAGTCCGCATGCCCATACGACAACCTCCGGCCGAGGGCAATTCAAATTCTTTCAGTTTATGAATAAGCGGACCAAGCAGCATAATCATGGAACGCGTACGCTGGGCCGTCTTTAAATCCAAACCTTCTAGATGAAATTTTCCCGGCGGTTTAATTTCCAAAGAATTATTTTTCTTCCACGTAATCTGAACGCCGATGCTCTGAAGCACTTCGATAATGCGAAAGACTTCTTCGATACGCGGGACATCGTGCAACAGCGTCGTATTTCGATTTATCAAAGAAGCGAAAAGCAGGCCAAGGGCGCCATTTTTTGAAGTATTGGTAGTCACCTCCCCATGAAGCTTGCGTCCGCCATGAATCTCAAAATCAACCGAATCACTGACCGCCAGAATTTTATGATCCAGGGCGTCGCCGATTTTCATAAGCAAATCAAAACCCATATTCTGGTCGCCTTTTTCCATGCGAGCCAACGCACTCTGCGAAGTCCCAAGTTCCTTGGCCAGATCAGCCTGGGTGAGACCTCGTTGTTCACGGATGCGTCGCACAAACGCGCCGATGGCTTGGCGTTCTTCAGCTGCTTTGAATGGTGAGCGTTTTGGCATATAAAAAAATCGTATCTCAGATATGATATACGATTTTTTTATTATCAGCAACCCCTCTTCGACTTGTTATTCAGTTGGCGTAGTTGATGTCGTGGATGTCGCCGAAGTCGTATTTAACATAACTTCGACCCAAGTCGTACCTCTGTTAAAATCCGCTTCTTTCCCGTCAATTGATTCTATCTTTATATGTTCGCCGCTAGCTCTAAACCAGCTAACCTCAAAACTCCTACCATCACGGTATAAAGTCGCTTTACCGCGGCCGGTCGTCCTGATTTTTAACCGTCCCTCGGAATCTATGACGCTACCGTCCGTTTGAAGAACCACTATGTTCTTTGCCGTGACCTGACTACCGTCTTGGTCAAGCTGTTTCTTTTCACCCTCTGTACGCTTATAACTATTCGTTTCCCGATCATAAGTCCAGCTCACCGAATATGATCCGCCATAAGTCAGCTTAGGACCGTTCTCACTTCCACGATTCGTCGAAGTCGTACTATCAAACGGATCATCGTCTTTATAGCTCCACGGTCGAAAGTGGCCATCCGTCCATTTTTTACCAAGAGCCGCTTCATGCAATAAATCTGTACTTGTAAAAACGTTATGCGGAGCAGTACGCTTTGCGGATCGCCAAAAAAACCGCCCATTAAAAAATTCATTCAGATCACGAAACGAACTTAATCCTGAAATCATTTCAAGCGCCTCCGGACTACCGCCGACATGAGTATAAACAGCGTTTAAGCCATCCGCAAAATCCACAAAATACGGCCTGGCGCTCCTAACAGGACCAATCGTTTGAACGGTCGTAGTCGCATCAAAAACTAAAAGATATCGCGTTATTCCCCCTTCTACCGGAATTTCAAAAACCAAATTAGCCAATGCCGGACCGGACAGCGGCCGCGCATCAACATGATTTTCCACCATGACAGCATACGGCTGTAATCGCGCTTCCTCCGGTGCAACCAAAACTCCGTCTAAATTACGTGGTATCAAAATCGCTTCATCGGTAGTAGCCGGCGTGTCAGTCACGGTATTTTCAGTATTCGAAACTTGCTTTCTACCCTTTCCTGAAACCGCAAAAATAAAAAGTAGAACACTCGTAACCACGAGCAATACACCACCAAAAACCAAAATCGGCCAAGATCTTTTAATAAATTTCTCGAATGAGATTTTAATCTCGCGAGAACCCTCCATGTTAATAATTTATTTCTTTTCGACTTCCGCTTCTTCGGCCTTTTCAGCTTCCTCGGCAGCTTTCTTTTCTTCAGCTTCGGTCTTGATACCCGAAACATCCATGGTCGCTTCAGCTTCATCCATCTTCTTAAGCTCCTCTTCAGTCATCGGTCGACTGGCGTTCGCGATAATCGCCTCAAGTTCATCCAATATTTTAACTCCGGCTGGAATTTCTAACGATTTGATCATTATAGTATCATCAAAACTCGCCAATTTGGACAAATCAACAACAAATTCCTTAGGCAAACTTCCCGGCAGACATTCGACGTGGACTGAATCCATTTGCGTCATGAGCGTACCACCCTCTTCTTTGACGGCTCTGGATTCCCCGATGAATCTAAGGGGAACTTCAACTTCGATTTCTTCATCCATTCTGATCTGACGGAAATCAATATGACGAGGTTCCATGGTTACCGGATTAACCTGTACATCCTGAATCAGAACTTTAACCGCATTGTCGCCACCGAGATCAAGATCAATAAGCGATGAGGATCCAGCCTCTTTTAAGACTTTACGGAAATCCGAACGCGCTACCTGCACAGCCCTTGGTTCAATACCATGACCATAAACAACCGCCGGTATTTTTCCGCTGGTTAAAACCTGTTTTGCCTGTCTGCCGAGCAACTCTCTAATTTCGGCCGATATAGTGTATGTCATACAATAATGCTGTAAAAAATTGAACAAAAGGTGAGCGCAGATTAGGCGTTATACGCTTTCTTGTCAAGCAAACGCCGGCAAAAATCACGGCTTTTAAAATTTAACGACCTGTAAATCGAAACACATTCATCAGATGAAACCGGCAAAGCCGCCTGAAAACGCATGACATCCGACAGCTCCAGATCAGTAACTAATCCCACGGAACTTATACTTCCGCTTGCTTCAAGTACGATGGCTAAAATCGAATGTCCGCAGGCTGTGCAGGTACAATGAAAAAGCCGTGCCGCGCCTTTTTCGCCAAGCATTTTGATTTCCGAGGCTTGGTATTCAGTTCGGCATAATGGGCAATGCGTTAATATTTTGGGCCCGCAGTCTTTTGACATAACGACAATTTACTACCAAGTTGGATATCTGGCAACGGAGAACGTATTTCATAAATAAAATTAAAAAGCCGCCCCAAGAATTGGGACGGCGAGATCGACGAAGTTGTTATCATCCTAGCAGTGTTTTCACGAGGTCGGCCAACTTACACTTATCGGAAGAGTGCGTACAGCCGGCGACGAGTTGCTCACCTCGAAGCCCCATGTCCCCGGAAGTCACTACGATGGGCCCCTTGAAACTGGACCGAAATACATCTACAAGAATCAGGGTTGTTTCGATGTGTTCAACACCACCTGCTCTCACCTTTAGTTTACCATCCAGAACGATCAAGGCGAGATCAGGGTTTGCCTCGAATGCGCGTCTGGCTTGCTCGCTCGTTGTCGCAACCACGATATCATATGTATCTAAGCTCCTCTGGAAGACTCTGATAATCGAGAGATCATCTTCTACAATGAGAATCTTTTTTTTGTTTTGTGTTTGAGCCATTCCGCCTCCTGAACACTGTTTATTTGAGCAACTATAAATCCTTTGTATACAATTTTTATTCAAATGTCAAGGGCTACTATTTATCCGTAAAAGCATGTTTTTTACTTACCGCAACAGACTCCGCTATAGCGATGATCACAAACATGGAAACCAACGAAGAGGCCGCAGCGGAGGCAAAAGGAAGAGGTATACCCGTAACCGGCAAAAGACCCATGTTCATGCCGGCATTAATTATTAAATGCAGAGCAATAATAGAAGAAAGTCCGATAAGTAAGATGCCGGCAAATGCATCCGCAGACTCCATGGCGATTCTGGTAAATCTATAAAAAATAAATGCGAACAGAGAGAGAACGATAGCGAGCCCGACAAAACCAAGTTCCTCGCCTAAAACCGCAAACATAAAATCCGTACTGGCTTCCGGTAAAAATCTAAGCCTGGCCTGTGAGCCCTCCCCGATCCCCTTGCCGAGCCAACCGCCAGATCCGATAGCAATACGTGCTTGGGTTACGTTGTAAGATGCTCCGTACGGGTCCATTGAAGGATTAATAAACGATAAAACCCTGTCTTTTTGATACTGCTGAAGACCAATGGACCAAAATAGCGAACCCAAAACAACAGTAATCATGAGAAGGATCCACCAGGCATGTTTAGGCAGTCCGGAAAATAAAATAATTGAAATCCATAAAGCGATCAAAATCATAGCTGAACCGAAATCCGGCTGAAGCAAAACTAAAACAAAATACGGCAGAGAAACGACCAGGCTTCCGATAAACGCCGACCAGGTCAGGCGGCGATGTACGTAACGCGAAAGATAAGCGGCCAAAAAAACGCCCAAAGTAACCTTGGCGATTTCAACAGGCTGAAAAGAGATCGTGCCCAAAACAAACCAACGTCCGGCATTACGACCGGTGGTGCCTATAATCAAGACCGCAACTAACATCAGGATCCCGGCTAAAAAGATGGGCAGAGACAATGTCCGAATATGCCGGTAATCAACAAAAGCCGCGCCCAAAGCAATAACCAACCCGATGCCAAGAGCGATCAACTGCTTGCGAAACTGAAAAAAATCAACATCTCCTCCAGAAATATTTATTCCATAAATAGCTAACAGGCCGAGAGCTGAAAGCGCCAAGGCAGCCATAAGCAGGGACCAGTCATAATTTGCAAATACCTCGATGGAACTCTTCATAGCCCTAACCTACCATTTCAGATATACGAGAGGAAGTAACTTATCTGGAGCTGATTATTTGAAATACTGCGTGGGTAAATATGAATCTTTGTCCAGTAAATTTACCTGCGGAATAATCTCTGTCTTAGATATACCAGGCAAATTTTCAAGCCAGACCATCTGAATCGGACGACGTTCACCCGGTGAAAGATTCGTAATACTTATTTGATTAATGGCGGCCGGAACCGAACCGCGGTAAATACGTACAATCAAATCAAGACTTCGATAACCATAGGCGCCATTATTGACTAGGATGAAAGAAGTCTGCCCGATTTTTTTGGTGTCGAAAGAAATATCCGTATCGTATTTAATTTTATCAAAAGATATAGCCAGATGATCTTTAACAAAATCCTTATAGCTACTCCCGACCATATCAGGATCCACTCTGTGCCAACGCACATTATCGATTACCAAGATAGCCGTGCGCCCTCCTTTTGCCTTGGGTTTATATCCGAGCTCGGTTAAAATTTGCGTACCCTGCGGCAATACATATCCAGTTTCGACCGGAGTCATCTCTCCAGAGAAATTAAACCTGTAATTGAATTCAGCCCACCACTGCCCATTGGGATTAACGATCTCCACGCTCATATCATATCTTTCATCAACCGTCTGTAAAACATGCACTTCGGAAAGTGTAACATTCTGCGGGATGTCTTGTTCAAGAGCAGACAGACGTTGTTGGTTTAAGGCGATATCGCCGGTTATGCGTGATTCCCGCGGATAAGATATGGCATAAGCATCCAAAAGACCCCAGAGTGAATAACCCCAAGTTATCGCGAGCAACACCGCAAGCAATATATAAACCGAACGGCGTACAAGCGCTCCGTTTTTTACCCACCATGAAGCAAATTGTAATTCGTCTGCAGATAATCTGCCACTCACATTATTAGGCGAGGTATTCATAATAGGATTTTACCACAAGAACAGACGTTATAACTGAACTCTCTATGACTTACTTATTCATCCTGTAATCCGGAAATAGTATTGTCCGCTTTAGAGGAAATAGAAATGTCCGGTCCCGATACCATGTCGGGATATGGAACAAAGCTATTTCCCTATGTCGAAGAAGCATTTGAATATCCACGATATCCTTGGCCGCGTAATGC
>JBDRFZ010000017.1:0-19072 GCA_043818395.1 Patescibacteria group bacterium | reverse complement strand
AACTTGAACCGGAAGTTTCTTTACTCGACGATGGTACCTTTGTTTGTCCATAGAAATGTGCGAAAATTAGTGCCAAGCAATTGCTTGATCTACACACTAATTTTAGCACATTTTCGTGGATAACCCACGATGTATTAAATTTTAATCACTATCTTTAACATAATTATGAACAAAGAAAATTGGCAATGGTTATTACTGGCGCTTGTCGGCGTTGGGCTTATCGGATTCGGAGCATTGATCATCAATCAAAATTCACAGTTGATGCAAGTATCAAAATCATTAACGCTGATCGGCACGCAACTCCAGGATTTATCACAGAGGCAAGCGTCACTCGAAATCTTACAACGCCAGACGGCTGAGCAGAACCTGGAACCATTGGCCGTTTTACCTTCTGCGACGGATACGACGCCAACAGTGTCGGCTACGAATTTAAAACAAGTTATTTCTAAATTAACAACATGCGACGCGAAAAAGGAATCCGGTGCCATCGCGCCTGACCGGGCAACACTGATCGCGCTTGGTCTCGAAAGTTTACTCACCGAGGGCTTCAGCGCGACTCGAATTTGCTTTGACACCTCGAATAATCGGGTTGCCTTTATCCTGGCAAAACAAAATCTCACGAGTCCTTCCCCGGGAGTCAAACCGACGTGCGTGGACAGTTGCGATAACGATATCTTTGGAACCATCGACGCTGGATCGGGAGCATTGTATTACAAGCGCTCAATGAATCAACTCGGCATCTACTCTGAATCATATAACCAATATTGCTTCATTGATAAGACGATGCCCGGCACTTCTCAGACGGATGATAAAATATTATTCTACTGCGGTTCCGGCGAATCCGGAGGACTGACCGGCTGGTACCAGTACGAACTTAGCAATGACAAACTAACATCAGTGCAGGAGATAATAGAAAGTTATCCGGAAAATTTCAACGTTTTATCGCCAACAATCCTAAAACTCTTTAAGTACAAATCAAACGCGGAGATGCAATGATTTTGAAGATGGCATCGTATAATTAAATTCAAATCGCCGACCTCTCAAAGTGAGGTCGGCGATGTAGATGAACTTTTTTTCATTCCATTACGAGTCGGGGTTTTCTTCCCCCGAACTGCGCTCGCAGGTTAAGGATCTGCCCGGCCTGGGGCACCAACTCCTGCGACTTGACTGATTCAGCCAGATCGCCCGAGCAAAGCGCCACAATGGCACTTGCCATAGCCGGCGTTACAAGCAGAACGAGCCGTCTGTTGTTCGGGACATGGTGAATGCCCGCGAAATTCTTTTTCCACCAGCGGACAGCGACTGCAGGCAGACTGCCGTTCAGCATATTGGTGAAATTCGGAGCTTCTGTCACGGTTCTCCTGGTTACTTTTCTCTTTCCGATAACCAGAGGCTGCAAAAATCCTTCAAGGTCTGATCCTTCCTGAACCAGAATCTCGACAGGAAATCGATTGAATTCCCGGCGAAACCAGCTCTTCAGCTGATTTGCTCTGGCTCGGCAGTCGCCGGAATCATCAGCCACGATGATCGAGATCGTAGCGCCGGGCTTCAAGAGCCAGCGTGGAAAAGGAAGCCTGGAACGAGGAACTTCCCCTGGTTCCGCTTCCTTTAGATTCGTAAGCCGCACACCCGAGGATGGCGGCTCCGGAATACTCTCGGCCACGGGCAGCTCCGAAGGTCTCTGGGATAAAAAATCGGAGATCATCACAGGCATGAGACCGTAGTCGATCTTGTCCTTTCCGATCTGCTCTATGGTCATGATCTGTTGCTCGGTAGGGATGATCGCGGTTTTAACTAACCCTCCTTCCAGAACATAGCAGACCAACTCGCAGTAAAGCCGATACTCGCCCGAATCAGTGCCGCGACCAGGATGAGTAAACATCATCTTGGCATGCAGGGAAAGGATCGAAGCGAGCCTCACCTCCTGGAGCATGATCTCGGAAATGATTCCACTATGTTGCCGAACGAGCCTTGAGGCGTCCCTGAGGGACAACCCCTCTGCCTGAAGCCTTCGCTTCATGGCATGGGCCGTTATCGAATACCGCCTGCTACACGGTTTGGCTATGGCAAGAGCGCTCATTCGATTTCTCCTTTTAATTCGTCATCGGCACAATCACCGATGAACATGTAAAGTTAGCCTATTTTTAGGATTTTGTCAAGAGTTATTGTATTTAAAAAAACGCCCAAAAACTTGAATTTTAGGCGTTTTTTTGGGGATTTTATGATCCCATCTCAAACCTGGCAAACCTGGCAATCACGATTTTTTCTCCGATTTTGGCAATTTTCTCGTTTAACAGGTCTTCCATGGTTTTATCATCTTCCTTGAAAAAGGACTGCTTCATAAGGCAGATCTCGGCATACCACTTTTGCATCTTGCCTTCCACAATCTTTTGCTTGATATCTTCCGGCTTATTCTCGGTTGCAGTTTCTGCCAGGAATATTTCGCGCTGTTTTGCTTTCACATCCTCCGGAATTGATTCCGGTGACACGTATTCAGGATTCATGGCCGCGATCTGCATGGCAATGTCGTTCGCGAAATCCAAAAATTCCTGATTACGAGCTACAAAGTCAGATTCGCTTTGAACTTCAACCATGGATGCGAGGCGGTGATTGTGATGCAGGTAAGTCGCAATCACTCCCTGTGAAGTTGTTCTTTCTGCTGTTTTTTTAGCGGCTTTGAGCGCACCTTTCTTTTTTAAGACTTCGATGGCTTTCTCCATATCTCCACCCGCCTCATCAAGTGCGTTCTTACAATCAACGACACCGGCGCCGGTGCGATTACGAAGTTCCATGACTAATTTTGCATCTGCCATACGTTTTATTTTAATTGACTTGCTAATTAATTTTGAATCCACCCCCCTCTAATTTAACCCTAAATGCTAAATGCTAAATACTAAATACTGAATACTAACTACTTTCTACCAATTTCTTCCTTTCAATTATACTTCGCGCTTAACATCCCCAGCTGTCTGCACGAGCGCCCCGCCGAGACGCGCTCGCGCCGCTTCCCATTCGGCTTTGCCGTCATTGCAAGCCTGGGCGATCGTACCCGCTACAAGCTCGATGGATTTTACGCCATCGTCATTGGCCGGAATCGGATAATCGACCTGTGTTGGATCAACATTGGAATCACAGACTGCGATAATCGGGATACCGCGTTTTATAGCTTCGTCGAAAGCAGTATTGTCTTTGCGGATATCAAGTATGAAAACCGCATCCGGAATTCTCAACATGTCCTGGATACCACCAATTTTTTCTTCTGACTTTTCGATTTCCTCCATGAATTTCAGCTGTTCAAACTTGGTATATTTTACCAATTCACCTTTCTCGTTCTTTCGTTTGAGATCACGAAACTTTCGTAAAACCGAGGCGATGGCTGCAAAATTGGTTAACGTACCTCCAAGCCAGCGTTTATCGACATATGGCATGCCGCAGGATTTTGCAGTCCTCTCGACAATGGATGAAGCCTGCTTTTTTGTTCCTACGAACAAAATCGTTCCGCCGCGCGCGGCTATGGATTTAGCATAGCCCGAAGCTTTTTCGAGAGACTTGAGTGTTTCTTCTAAATTAATAATATGAACGCCGTTACGGCTGCCAAAAATGTACTTATTCATTTTTGGGTGCCACTTAGACGTTTGGTGGCCGAAATGAACTCCGGCTTGGAGCAAATCGACCAGACTTGGCATCTTGGTCATAAATATTTTTTTGCCTTAAACCTCTGTGCCACGACCGGATGAGCCCTGCAAGAATGCAGGGAGGCCTCGTCCAACCATTGTCTGAATACGGTAGGCTTCACTTGGAAACCAGCCTTATTCAAAGTGGCATATGAGAGATATGAATAAATTCGAACCCGGAAACATTAGCAAAAACCTCTATAAAACACAATACCCCGCACCTGTCTCCGAAGAGAGCTGGTGCGAGGTATTTAAGAAGTAATAAAGAGCGAAGACCTTAGGGCACGACGACCTTGAGGTCATAAAAGAGCGGGGGTTGGTAGTGGATGATGCCCGTTACCAATCCGGAAAGCAGACCTCCCTCCAACTTTCCGACCTCTACCCCGTCCTGGTAGACGAAACAGCGGCCCTGACAGTCCGACGCATCGCAGGCAAAAGTGCCGGCGATGGTACCGTAGTTGGGCTCGTCGTGGATACCAGCCCTGAATTGCATAAATGCGCCGGATTCCAAATCACCCTGGGCGCAGGTCACGTAGTCCTTGGACGAATCCGTGGACACGCACCCGTACCAGGGGTCACTCCAGATCGTACCAATGGTACTACCCACCGGAACGACCCCGCCAGCCAGCCCCACGTAGTCGTTGGGATATGCCGAATGCTCCAGCTCGTAGCAGATGGACCATCCGGTCTGGACGATCTCTCCGCACGGACCGGCGCACTTGCCCTCCTTGCACTCGCCGTCGGTAACGAGGGCGGTACAGTCATTGTGGCACTCGCCACAATTCACGTCGTCGGTGTTGAGCTCGCTTTCGCAGCTCAACTCGTCCTGATCGCAATCTGCGTACCCTGGACTACAGGAACCAACGACACACGCGCCTTCCGGCGAACAAGCGGCGATAGCGTGCGGCACAAGGCACGGCTCGCAGCTTTCGCTTGCGCATCCATGCGACGCGTCGTCCAAGTTCACGCAGTTGCCGCAGAGCTTCTGGTCAGCCTCGCAGCCGCCAGTGCCGCCAGATCCACCACCGCCTCCGGCTACACCAGTGCCGCCGGACGAAGTTGACGAACTACCGCCACCCGTGAGGCCGGAGCCTCCGGAGCTGGTGCTCGATGAAGAAGTAGACGATCCCCCGGCTCCACCAGTGGGGCCAAAAGTACTGAAACCGTCGCCACAGCCCGTAAGGGCTATGGCTACCAAAAAAAACCACTTTCTTGATTCCATTCCATCCTCCCTTGGCTTAGTTTATGCCCTAGGATTGTTTGTTTGAAGGTGCCCCTATCCTGAAAAGATGTTACAGGACAGAGGCGTGGTTTGGTACACATGCTCACGGAACCGTGAACATGATATTCGACGGGGAGCTAGTCTCATCCGTGGCACTCAGTGCCCCGGAGAAAGTCCCCACCGTATACCCGCCCACGACTTCGGAGCCCAAACAAGCGCTGTAAATCCCCTCGCGAACCAGAGTCGAACCCGAGTAGTGGGCGAAGTAATAGATAGCTCCGCCCGTCTCGGTCTCGTGAAGCGTTCCCAAGCCGCGAATGACGGCGCCACTCGGCTCAATACCGAATTTGACGACCGTCGTATCACCAAATGAAGCTACGGAGCCCGGAATGGGGCTCGCGTAAGAAGTACTCTCGCATGGAGTCTCACACTCGACCCAGCCGGAGAAGCCGATGAGCCCCGCTGGATGATCCGCCGGAGCCGTGAACACGATTGCCGCCTCGCCATCCGGAATCGAACAACAGGGACCGACACAACTAGTACCGCCCGTGCCACCGGTGCCACCGACGTTTCCGCCGGAGCCACCCTGGCCGCCGACGTCACCGCCTGCGCCACTCGAGCTACTCGTGCTTGAGGTACTGGTACTGCTTGTACCACCGCCGGAGCCACCCTGGCCGCCGACGTCACTAGTCGCAGGAGCATCTTCGGGGATCTTACCCCGATCCGGTTTTGCGATCAGAGAGCAAGCCCCAACAACCACCATGGCCGCTAGGCAAAAAAGAAATCTTATTTCTCTCGTTCTCACTCTACTCCTCCTCCAGACCGATTGGGTCTGTTTTTTGATTTAAAAGAGCCCCTGTCCCGAAAAGATGTTACAGGACAGGGGCATGGTTTGGTACACGACTCGACAAAGGCCTACTCAGCCTTCGGAACCGTGTACATGATGTTGGCTGGGGTTGCCTCCTCGTCTGTGAGCTCGAGTGAGCCCGCGAACTCACCGTCCACGTAGCCGCCCGTGGCCATGGGCCCGAGACATGACGCGTAGGATCCCTCGCGGACCAGCTCCTCGCCCTCGTAGTGGACTAAGTAGGCGAACGCCTCTGCGGCATCGGTCTCGTGAAGAGAACCGAGCCCGCGGATCACGGTGCCAGCCGGCTTCTTGCCGAACATGGCGACCGCAATGTCCTGGCCCTCGGCCGCCACGGAGCCCGGGATCGGCGACGAAAACAACGTACTCGTGCAAGAAGCGCTTTCGCTCTTGCACTGGACCCAGCCAGAGAACCCGACCAAGCCCTGCTCGTGGGTCGAAGGTGCCGAGAACACAATTGCGGCCACGCCGTCCGGAACCGGACAGCAGGGCCCTTTGCACCCCGTGCCGCCTGCGCCGCCAGTACCTCCGACGTCACCGCCGGAGCCACCCGTTCCACCTTGGCCGCCGACGTCACCGCCGGAGCCGCCTGCGCCGCCGGAGCCGCCCTGCGCGGTCGTCGTTGGCGTGGTCTCAGAAGGATCCGAACAGGCGGTGATGCCGCCACCACAGAGGCAAAGAATCGCGAACGAAACGAAATAAGTTTTTCTGCTGAACATCGTCCAATCCTCCTGCCCTTGTGGGGCATTGGCTTTTTATAGCCGCTGACCCCACCGTTTGGGCGGGGTTTTAGTTTTGTTTTCAAGCCGTCCCTCACACCATACAAATGGTGCAAGAACGTGTAACTAAACCATAATTTTAGCTTTTTGTCAAGATTCTAAATTACATTTTTTATACAACAAACATATTTTTTAATGTAAAAATACACTTTTTTCATTAAAAAAAGGCCTCTCTTGAAGCCTCTTTGATAACGAGTAATGTGCTAAAAATGCACCTCCTCTGGTCTATGCCGCAGTATTAGGACGCGTAACCTTGTCGAGCCAAATCCGTACGGACGGAAGAAGGCTGATGGCGTATCGCCACCTCCTTGCTTCGACCCGCCTCTGAATCCCGCTATCCGGGTTGCTCATAAAACGATCGAAGGCCTTAGCCTCTTCTACAGTCAGACCCGAACCGTCTGGTCTGAGCCTGACTAAAAAGTCAGAAAAAATTTCTGTACTAAGACCACAAATCATGGTGTCACCTCCCGCGTGAGAGTTGTCCTGACAAATCGAAAATAATCTTTTTCTTGTTTCTTGTCAATCGTTAAACATCAATCATCCGAATCTACTTCCGACCCCTGCTTGCCGCTTTTCACGGCGGCTATAACTTCATCCAAGTCGCCATCTAAAATCGTCTGGATGTTATGCCATGAATGCTTGATCCGATGGTCTGTAATGCGATCCTGCGGATAATTGTAGGTTCGAATTTTTTCAGATCTGTCTCCACGACCGATTTGTGCGCGCCGTTCCGCATCAAGCTGGCTCCGTTTTTTTTCTTCTTCCATCTCCCAGAGCCGCGAACGCAAAATAGTCATAGCGCGCTCCCTGTTTTGCAATTGCGAACGCTCATCCTGGCATGAAACTACGGTGTTGGTCGGCAAATGAGTCAAACGTACAGCGCTATAAGTGGTATTGACCGATTGCCCGCCTTTGCCGCCAGCGCAAAAAGTGTCGATCCGTAGATCTTTCGGGTTGACAGTAATTTCCGTATCTTCGATTTCCGGTAAAACCGCAACCGTGGCCGTGGAAGTATGTATGCGGCCTTGTTTTTCCGTAACCGGAATCCGCTGTACGCGATGCACACCTTGCTCGATTTTCATGAGACCATAAGCGCCATGGCCCTGAATACTGAAAACCGCTTCCTTGAACCCGCCATGCTCTGCCCCTGAATCCGAAACCAATGCCGTCTTCCATCCCTTGCGCTCGGCTAAACGCATGTACATACGAAGCAAATCGCCGGCAAAAATAGCCGCCTCATCCCCGCCGGCGCCGGCACGTATTTCTACGATTACGTTATTCTTATCATGCGGATCAGGTGGAACCAGGGCTATCTCGAAAGCTGCTCGCGCCTCTTCCAACTCTTTCATGACACCAGGCGATTCAACTTCAGATAAATTTCTAAGATCTGGATCTTCTGATGCAGCCGCAGCCTGCAAATCCGCCATAGAACGTTCTGCCGCTTCATATCTGTCGGCAATTGAAATAAGACGACGTGTATCCTCAAAGGAACGCGAAATATCCTGTAGCTTTTTTGGATCAGCTAAAATTTCAGGTGTAGAAATCTTTTGTTCGAGCTCTTTGAGTTCGGCGCGGGCTTTTGCCGCGGCTTTGGCGAAATCAATCATGTTGTTCTAATAATAATCGGCTTGGCGTTTCTATACAAAAAACCGGCTAACAATGAAAGCCGGTTTTTTTAAATTTAGCTACACTTCGTTTATTTGGTCCGGGGTCTTTTTTTCTTTCTTAGCTTTTTTTATAGCGGCGCGCTTTTCAGCCTTTACTTTGCGACCTAGTGAAACACCGACTTTGGTTGCTTTTGCGGCCGTACGTTCTTCAAACTTTTCAACGCGGCGTGCCGTATCAATCAGTTTCTGTTTGCCGGTATAAAAAGGATGACACTTTGAACAAAGTTCAATGCGTATTTCTGGCACAGTTGAACCGGCAGTAATAACATTACCGCAAGCGCAAATCAGCTTTGCTTCTGGATAATATGTTGGATGTATATCGGCCTTCATAGGTGGCGAAAGATTAGCAAATGTTGGATTTATTGGCAAGCCCTGATACATTTCTACACAGTTCACGAATTACTGAGCGCAAAGCACTATACTTCAATACGCAGTAACAGGCTTTTCGTCCGCTCTCTTGCTATAACGAACCCATTCGCCCCAAAATACGAAATAAGACGCACCCAGTTTCCTAATACTTCGTACTTAAGAGACGATATGACTACAAAAACCTCGGAATTCGACTATCTTCTTCCACCCGAGCTAATTGCCCAGGAACCTTCCAGACCGCGTGATAATTCGCGGCTTTTAGTGCTGAATCGCAAAACCGGAAATATTGAACATCGTCGATTTTTTGAGCTTGGAGAGTATCTTCGACCCGGCGATCTTTTGGTGGTAAACCAAAGCAAAGTTTTCAAAGCGCGGCTCTCGGCTACCATGGGGGCGGAGCTCCCCGATACAGGGCGCGGAAACCGCGCCCCTACGAAAATCGAAATCTTTTTAATTCGGCCTGAAGGCGATTCTTGGATTGCTTTGGCCAAACCCGGAAAAAAATTGAAGGTCAACTCCAAAATCATCTTCGCCGATGGCACTGTCGCGGAAGTGATGGGAAAAAAAGAGGATGGGACTGTCTTAATAAAATTTCAAAAAACATTCGAGGAGATAATTTCCTGGGCAGACCGGGTCGGCCAAGTTCCGGTCCCTCCGTATGTAAAACATGTGCCTGAACAGGAATCTGATTATCAAACCGTTTACGCTAAAACAGTCGGCTCGGTCGCCGCGCCTACCGCCGGTTTTCATTTTACGAAAGAGCTGATCGAGAAACTAAAATCGCAAGATGTTAATTTTGCATACTTAACTTTGCATGTCGGCCTCGGTACCTTCCGTCCAATCAAGACTGAAAACCTTGAAGAACATAAAATGCACGAAGAATGGATCGAGGTGCCGAAAGAAACCATACAAGCGATCAAAGAAACTAAAAAACGCGGCGGCCGCGTCATCGCAGTCGGTACGACTTCGGTGCGCGCACTCGAAAGTGCCGTCAGACTAGGTGATGAAAACGGTTATACCGGATTCACCTCCTTGTTCATCACTCCCGGATTTGAATTTAAAATCGTGGATTCAATGATCACAAACTTTCACCTTCCGCGATCCTCCTTGCTTGTCCTGGTTTCGTCGTTTGCGAATAAAGACTTGATTTTAAAGGCTTACAGCCAAGCCGTGCAGCTTGGGTACAGATTTTATTCTTTTGGCGATGCTATGCTGATTAAATAAAAAAGACCGCCGATCATCTTGTAGCCCGTGAGTAGTGTACTGAGTGCGAAACAAAACCATAATTCGTCGTCCTGAGCGTAGCGTAGCGAAGTCGAAGGATCTCTTCGCTTAGACCAGCCGCGAAAAAAGATCCTTCGACGAGCTCAGGACGACAAAAT
Source organism: Patescibacteria group bacterium (assembly GCA_043818395.1). Classification (GTDB taxonomy): domain Bacteria; phylum Patescibacteriota; class Patescibacteriia; order 2-12-FULL-60-25; family 2-12-FULL-60-25; genus JBDRFZ01. The sequence goes on along the minus strand of JBDRFZ010000017.1, from coordinate 9,111 downwards.
ACTCGATTTACAAAATTCAATTTTCTCGATTCTATATTTCACATTCTACCTTCTACCTTCACAATATATTCTCCACATAGTGGTATTCCGGCCGTTTTCCTGATTCTGCGATTATCGCCAACGCATCTACTCTGTAATTCTGAATATTTTTATCGCGTAAATAAATCTCAATCGCCCGGCTCAAATGTTTGAGTTTGGTCGGTGTTATAGACTCTTCGGGATAGCCGAAGGTCAGACTGCGCCGCGTTTTCACTTCCACGAAATGCGTCACGCCGCCACGTTCGACGATTAAATCAATTTCTCCGAGCCGGCATGACCAATTACGTTCGACGACCGAAAATCCTCGTGAAATAAAAAAGGCGGCCGCCAAATCCTCGCCTTTGTCGCCGAATCTCCGGCGAGGATCAGTTGCACCGCTCAGTCCTTCTTTTTGGGCAACCATTTTTCAAACTTTTCGCGTTCGACTTTTTCTTGCTTGATTCGCACCATCTCAACAAAAATATATTTATAAACTAACCAGGCATAATAACCAAAACCAACAAGCCAGATTAAAAGCCAAAAGCGCATACTTAGATATGGAACGCGTTCATACAATAAACCGTAAAGTACAAAACCGGACAAACCGAAATTCAATAAAAATGTTCCGGCCTTACCTAACGCGCGTTTGGTTAATTTTTCCTTACCGCCACGCATCTTCAAAAAAAACATGGCAAATCCAGCCAGAACCGCACACGCTATGAGACCTAAAAATATCCAGTTTACGACCGGGATGAATAATGTCGGTGTTGGCTTGAACCAATAAGAAATTGTAAGCGGTGGAGGAAGTGTCATAAATCGTGTAAATCCTGCCTTAATTGCCAAGAAACTGCAAGCCCAAAAATTTCTTAAACCAATGGCTCATTCGTCCTAGAGTAAATCAACCCGTAATGATATTCACCTGCTTCAAACTCATCAGCTAAAGTAATCAAGGGACTTTTTAAAATCTCCTTAGCATCTTCTTTACTGATTCGCGCATCAGCGGCCGGACCTATGGGACTAGCCGAGGCCTTCCATTCAACGATTACTATTTTACCGCCGGGCTTAGTCAGTCTCGCCATTTCGCGTAAAAGCTGAGGCCGATTCTGGGAAAGATATAAATTATTGATAAGCAGAGTCAGATCAAGCGAGGCATCATCTATTTTTGTCGCGCGAAAAACATCAATGTCAGCCCAGACCGGAAAAACGTTAGTTAGCTGCATTTCCTTGGCTTCTTTTTTTACCTGTTCCACTACCTCGCGCAATATATCAACAGCATAAACCGCACCGCCGCCGCCGACAAGTTGAGACGCCGGAAAAATAAAATGACCCAAAGAGCCGCAACCCAAATCAGCTACATGATAATTTTCTTTGATTCCGGCACGCTCCAAAAGCTTGAAAGGATTTATAAGCTCGGTGCCGCTCCTATATTTCATACGGATTAAATCTTATTCTGCGTCGGAAAAAGTATGCCTCCTAAAGTGGCATTTAAAAACGCATTCCAGAGCCCAGTCGCCCACATGAAACCTACAAAAATCGTAATAATTCCTACAACTTTATACATCAAATTCGTTCCACCTCCGCCAAGCTTGGCTTCAGCCCAGCTGATCGTGCCAAAAAAATCTATAAATTTTCTGCTTTTCCAGACAATTAAAAATCCTATAATGACTAATAATATTCCGATTAAAATTGCTTTCATATATTTCAGACAGTATAACAAAAAAACTAACTCAAGTCTTTTTAAGAAGACCAACGATCACCGTCCTGGGCTAACTTCGCTTCACCGAAATATCCGGCTGCGCGCACTTCGGCCAACATTACGTCCGGGCTGTCAAAATCATAATAATGGGTCAACCACATCGTCTTTACTCTGCCCTTCAAAGCCAGATCACCACACTGTCTTGGACCTAAGTGGCCATAGCCTCCGCTATATTCCTGCCCTACCCGCGCACTACACTCGGCGATTAAAAGATCCGCATCTTTCGAAATTACAGATAGTCCCTCGCACACACCCGTATCGCCGGTATAAGCCACGGTTCCGTATGGCGTCTCCAGACGAAAACCCATGGACGGATGGCGGCCGTAGCCGTGATACATGTTCTTAGCCGTAAATGTCACGCCATCCGCCAGCTTTTCTTTATACCCGTCCTCCATGCCCACGAATTCCGGTTCGAACTCTTTCCAATATCCCCCATCATTTTCCGGTTGATGCCAATTCCAAACTTGAGGAAAATCGCGGACTAATATCTTAGCCATGAAAATTTTTAATTTAGCCGCTCGGTCATCATGCTCGCCAAAAAGATATCTGCAAAATTTAGCCTGGATGAATTGCGGTAGCGCAGCATGATCAGGATGTGCGTGGCTCACAGCGACATGCGTAACGCGCGATAAATCCACCCTGGCTTGATGCAACCGAAAACGTATTCCCTCGCTGCAATCAAATAACAGATGCAAATCGTCCACGATAACCAAAAAGCCCGGCGGCTGCCTTAAAATTTTTTCTTTCGGGCTATCATAACAAACGCCCGTGCCGAGTGCGATAATTTGTAATCCCATTCCGATAGGATACGTTACATGTCCTCGTTTCTCAACATCTTCATTTCTCTGTCAAAATAAAACCTTTTATTGACGCGACCGCCATTTAAAACTCCCGACAACCAGATCGAATCATCTTCCCACATGTCTTGGTAAGGCACTTCGCCAAGCAAGAACCACTGCGGTTTCATTTCTTCCGTCTCCGTAATCTCACCGCGAATATCATCGGTCACAAATACGTGACATTCCTGGCCGTCCTCGGACTTTCCCTCAAAAACGAATTCAATTATTCCCCGCGGCTCCAATTTACCGACCAAGATTCCGGTTTCTTCCAAGACTTCGCGACGACAAGCTTCCTCTACTAATTCCCCTTCTATGACTTTTCCTCCTGGTCCGTTCCATTTACCGGTACCGAAACCGCGCTTTTTCATAGCCAAAAGCACCTGCCCGTCTTTCACTGGGTAACAAAGAGTGGTTAATTTCATAAACTGCTTTCGATCGCCTTTAAGACGCTCGGTAATTCGCACGCGCCTTCGCGTTTAGTAAGATGCCCTTTATTTTCCACGATAAAATCGGAACCGATTTTTTTAGAAAGCCATTTACCTTCTTTAAAAGGCACTAGCGGATCGTTAGTCGAATGTATGCTCGTCCATTTTTTTGATTTTTTTTTAATCTCTGCAAAATCCAACGGTTCATTAAACCAATGTTTCACTTTTGCGAAAAACATAAAGTCGCGACCAAAGCCTGCCGCCAAAATTACATGAGCAAACGGCGGGCCATTATATTCTTGCAAGTAATGCAGGATAGTAGCTGTTCCGAGCGAATGGCCGACTAAAATCGTATGAGCCGGATCCTTAATCGCTTTGCCCAATGTTTCCTGCCAGGCGTAACGATCCGGAAAAGCCGGATCAGGCATAGTTAAAGCCATAGATGATATCTTTTTCTTTTTCAACTCTTTCTGTAACCACGGAAACCAACAGTTTTGCGGAAAACCAAGATAGCCATGAACCATAATTACCTTCATATGGAGTATTTACAGCCCCATGATGACACCTTCTTCATTTTGTGTCAGTATATTCCGAGGAAATATCAACCAGGACGTTTAGCTCAGTTGGTTAGAGCGTCTCGTTTACACCGAGAAGGCCGTAGGTTCGAATCCTACAACGTCCACCATATAAAAATCCCATTTCTTATATGGGATTTTTATATGGCGAATAATATTCACGAACCAACCTAGAAGGTTGACTTATAAGAAAATTAATGATATTTACTCCTTTTGTACTTTAAACAAATTCGCCCAACGAAGATAGTTTCGACGATAACGAAATTGTCTCCGTTGGGTGTAAACCTCGCGGTGTCGGCAAGCTGGCGGTAGGTCTGCCAATACAACAATTTACCGTAAGAGGAAAACCATGAAACGCATGGTAATCATCAGGTCCGATGCAATTCACGAATCCGATAGTTTCGAAGAAATCAACATCGAGGATGAATCATGGGTGCTCGAAGTAACAGAAGGCGTTTCAGGATGGGTCACGGGACGAATCCGCCGATGTGAACTGGTCGGTGTGAGCCTGGATTCTATGGTTTCACATATAACGGCGTACTCGGCTCGAGTGAGTTTCCGCGAAGGCTATGACGCCACGCAAACGACCCTATACGTTGCGCTCAAACCGTTCGGTGCGATTATCCGTAGTTCCGGAATAAACGGGAGCGATCTACGATTCCGCTTCGAACCGGCTCGGGAAATCCACAAAGGGGAGCTCGGCCAAAACGTGCCGGTAGAGATGCCGAGGTTCGTCCATGAACCTGGTCCGGATCAGCGTATTTGGGCTAATCTCGTTGAGACGGCGCGACTCGCCGACATGGATCCGCTTGAACTCTTGCAACGCTATTACCGATTCGACAACTTCGATTCTTCACGGCTCTGGCTGTCAATCGGAGATCGTCCGGGTAGAACCTTCAAACTCGAACGGAAAGCGCCAGCGGAATATCCGCGCGTAATGGTGCCGTCCGGTCTTGCGGCTTACGTCACGGATTCCGTCGGGGTACCGCGCACCGAGGCGAGCCGTCTATGGATAACAGGCGAGCTCGCGGCATCAACGCTCTACTTGCGCCACTTCGACTATCCTTTACAGCCGGTCCTATAACCGAAGATCCGTCTCCGGTTTAAATGTCATTGGACTTCGGCATACGGCGATTCTTCCATCTAAGCAATGGATGAAATCGCCGTTTTTTTATTTTTCAAAATTAATAATACGTATTCCCAACCTAAGACATCGGACAAGTATTCTTTCCTAAATAAGCGTAGATCGCACACCAGCTAGCTGTAGTTTCATACAAAATAAATCCCGCAACCAGGAAAGCAGCCGGTTGCCAGGTGAAAATACCGGTTATGAAAAACAAAACGGCGAGGGAAGCACGCCACAAACGATCCATGGAGCCGATGTTCTTTTTTACTATCTTGGAAGATTTTTTTCTAAACTTTTTGATAGCTTTCCGCAACGCAAAACCAAAAACAAAACCCAGAATCATAAGAACTGCGGCAAAGCCTGCGCCGAACGGCGAGAGCATAAAACCGGCCGGCGATGAACTAAAAAAGTTCGCCTTAAGTTTAGGTATCAAGGTCACGGCGTTCCAAATCTCCATGGCGCTAAACGATTCTTTGTCACCGATAGCTAAAACATACTTACCAACATTGCCGTTGCCTTGAACTACGATCGTATAATTTCCAGCCGGCAGACGGGTCTTTAATTCCGGTCCCTGATAATAATAATCGCGACCGAATTCTTCAAAATATTCTTTCCAGGCAGCCGTCTCTCCATCAAGCTTGACGATCAAATTATTATTTTCTGCGTTATAAACATAAGCGGAATATCTGGCTTTGGGATTTGTATTTTTTGGAACTAATAAATTTAAATAAAACCCAAAATCGGCCGGTGCGACGATATGATAGGCATGCGGTTCGCCGATTAGTTCGCCGTAATAGGCTTTTGATATTTCCGGATCATTAACCTGAACGGATTCACCCGTAACCAAGCGTGGCTGATGCGCAGAAACAGCGACCGGACTCGCAAATAAGATAATCGCCGCGGTCAACAGAATAATTTCTTTTTTGATTTTCATATTTTTATATTTGTATTATTTATATCCGGAGTTTATATCCGGAGTCTTGAAAAATATTTAAAATTAGTATACGTTAACCGTGCTTTTATCAAAAGGAGAACCTCATGAGCGTTAAAAAGCCTGATCCGGAAAAAGTCGACCCGGTAATCGACATAAGAAGAGCCGAGTATACCGAAATCCTGATACGGGGAGCACAGGATATTTACGCCGCGATCGGAACAGAAGACACATCTGATTCTCGCGTTGGTAGAGCGCCGCTCATCGTCGCTTTGCAGGACTTCATCGAAGTACTGCGAACAAAACTAGCGGTCGAACGCGACGAACACCGCGCCACTCTCTATTCACGGCCACCCACCAAGCCCCCTAAACAACCGGATACCGTGCCTTGTCTGGTGGGAATGGACACATTGCCATCGCGGGACGCGAACGATTCCGTGGCGGCGGCTATACCTCCCCCTCCCAAGCTACCTTCGGATTTAGGTTTTGCATCCATCATTGGCGCAAACAAAACGCCGGCGGCAATCCCCAAAAATCGAGTCCGCAGTAAAAAGACACGAAGCGGCCAAAAGTCTTCAAAAATCAAAAAAGCCGGTGGCATTGCTAAAAGACACTCATCAATACAGTAAGGCCCTGACTCCGAAATATACGCTCATTCTCCCGGTCCCGTGCGCTAAAAACGCACGGGATTTTTTATGATTCAACTCTTGACAATTGTGACTTTTTTTGATATTTTTCTACGTTCTTTCAAAATAACCGCCCCACGAAGATAGCTTCGATAATTTTTCGAATTCATCTCCGTTGGGTGGCTTTACTCTCGGTTCCAGCCGGTTGGCGGTAGATTGGCTAGAATATATTTTTACCGCACGGGAGGCCATCATGGCCAAGCAATTCGTGATTCAGGAATACGTGATCCGCGACGATCGCGGCAAGAAGACGCATAGGGACGTCGTGATCCCAGATGACAAGTGGGTCGTCTTCGCTTCTTCCCACCTCTCCGAGGAGAGGTGGTACGCGGACGATACATGCTCTCCTGACGAGCATTCGTGGCGCGAAGGCACCTACACCGTGATCGGCGACAAGCCGAACATTCGGTATGTGCTCGACAGTTATTCGAGTCGACGGCATTACTCGAACGGTTCCCACTGTTCGCGATCAACCAGCTACTATCTGGTTGGCGACGTGCCATTCGGCGTCATCCTCGAGAAAAAAGAGGATGGTGAGCGCGATGGCGGACTATGGTTCTCGTGCGCCCGGCAGGTGCACAAGGGCGAGCTGGGCCGCCGTCCGATAATCACGCGTCCGCAGTTTGCACGCGAAACCTTCGAGAGCATCCCCGAAATCTCTCCGATCACGGAGAAACCAATCAGACCGCGCGATCAGAAACGCGGCAAGGTCGGCTGGACCCGTCTTAGAGAGGTAGCAGGCATTGCAGGCATGAAGCCCGAAGAGCTGGTTCACCGCTACTTCGACTTCACGGACGCGGAACGTCCGAGGCTCTGCGTGCTATTTGCAAAGGATCGCACAGAGATCCACTGCCGCCCGGTTCCCTGGCGATCATGGCAAGAATTCTCTCTTGAGAACCTGCCAGCGCTCTTCGATCGCGATCCGGATACCATCTGGATCCGCCAGGGATTCGCTTTGGCCGTGCTCTACATGCACAGTCTCGGCTACTGCCCGGACTTGCCGGAAAAGACCGAGGTCTAATATCTAACTTTCCCCAGGCCGGCAATCCAAGACGCAAATCGATGCGTAAGGATTGTCGGTCTTTTCTTTAAAAAATTTCCTGGACGCCCGGCTGTTGCAAAATTCAATTAAAACCGTTAATCTCCACACAGCTTTTTAGAAGATATTTGCTCAGGTGGCGGAATTTGGTATACGCACCAGCTTGAGGTGCTGGCGGGAGCAATCCCTTGGAGGTTCGAGTCCTCTCCTGAGCACCAATACAAAAACCGGCTTTAAACCGGTTTTTGTATTTTTTAGATTTTTTCTACTCTCCCGCTCGTGAGCCTGCGGCCTCGTCCGGTAATTATCCGTAACTTATTCGGAACGGCTTTAAGTTTAAAATTAAATCCATTGACCATGTGCCGGTCGATCATCACGTCGATAGGCGCCGGAGAAATAATTTCCCCATGTGTCATAAACATTTTAGTTTCTTTTGCCTGATCACTTCCCTTTCGCCACTTAGCGCGCTTGTCATCGAGTGGCGTAACAATTACTTCGAGCAAACCGTCCTTGGCATCAGATAATTCCTGGCTCTCAAAAAGCATACTGCCCAAATTCCTGATAGCTACGGATCCGCCGGCCGAGGCTGATATCCGAAACCTGCCTTCTATATCTACAGTAGCGACCGTGTTACGCATAACAGCCTCGGTTAAAAAATATCGATCTTCGATCTTGCCCAAATCAATTGTTTCTATGAGCCTGGCGGCCAACACATCGCAAGCATCGGCGCCGGTTGGAATTCCGAGTAATTCCGCAATGCGCGAAGGACCGGTGATCGGCAGGTAACCGACTGTAATATTTAAATCCGGTAAAAACCAAATGGTTTTATCAAATGACTGATCATCGCCTACGATTACGATGGTATTCACTCCCTGGTGGACCATGCTGTCGATCAAATCCTTAGCGTTCCTAAAAAGCGCCAACCTCCCCACCCGACCCTGGATGTCGAGAGCTGTGAGCCTGGCTTCTATTTCTGCTAATTCACGTTCAAATCGTTGATCATTCAAGATCTCATCATAAATGAACGCATAGGCGCTGGATTGCATACGCGTTATTGGAACCTACTTCATTATGTTTAAGACTCACTCGGCGTCGGTGATGGATTTTTCGTTGCTTTCTCGTTTCTGGTGTGAGTATCCGGTTTAGCGCTTCCACCAATTGCCACTTTACCATTCATAATGGCTCCGGCCTCAACTACCGCCGTCTCGCATTGCAAATCTCCAAAAATTTTTGCCGTAGCTTTGAGTTCCAGACGTCCTTTAATCGTAATATTTCCTTCAATCGTTCCGGCTACAACCGCTTCTTGGGCAGAAACATCGGCTTTCAGTTTTGCCTCCGAACCCACGGTCAACATACCGCTCGTGGTTATATGTCCGTGTACTTCGCCTTCTATTATCACGTCACCCTGACTCGTAAATTCACCTTCGACCTTGACCCCGCGAGCGATTACCGTAGCGTTATTCGCGGTGTGACTGGTTTCGATTGAGGAATACTCGTCATTTCTTTTTGTTGATGAGAACATAGTCAGTAAAGACTACCTGCTTCCAGGTGATTTAGTCAATCTTCTGACAATTTTTGTCAAACGGAAGTTAGAATGTCCTCTTTCTAGGGAAGTTAGAATGTCCCTTTTTAAGAGGCGGCTTTTTGGGCATCGGCATGGAACCTCTGCCGCCAGGGATGGTCGGCTCGAGGCTTAGTCGATTGCGGTGCTGACCT
>JBDRFZ010000016.1:0-9866 GCA_043818395.1 Patescibacteria group bacterium | reverse complement strand
GGTCAGCACCGCAATCGACTAAGCCTCGAGCCGACCATCCCTGGCGGCAGAGGTTCCATGCCGATGCCCAAAAAGCCGCCTCTTAAAAAGGGACATTCTAACTTCCCTAGAAAGAGGACATTCTAACTTCCGTTTGACAGTATAAATTAATTCCATTGCCATTTTGTATTTTTATACCATTTTATTAAATCGGTAAAACGTTCCGCGGGAGCGCTTATCAGGAATCTATAACGCGGTATTTTAATTTTAGTAGAAATTAGAAAATGCTGGACAGGTCTGAGTAAGAAGGCTGCGGGATATAATCGTTCGATAGCTTGCGTAACCTCAGCTTCACCCTGGTTTATTGCCTCGGTTGAAGTTGCGGCTTGTAATTTTGTCAGGGCATCGTCAATAACACGGTCCGAAACGTTTGAAATATTTAAACCCCTCTCCAAAGTTTCCCTGCTAGACCAAAAAGGTGAAATATTTTGATCCGGGCCGAGCAATACATTGAGTAATACTATTTGTGCCGAACGCTCCTTGGTCGCCTTTTTCATCAAGTCTTCCGTGGGCATGGAATTGATTGTCACCTTAGCACCAATAAGTGACCACTGTCGCTTAAGGATGTCGGCGATAGCCAAAAGATCTGGTTCATTTGGGACGGAGATTTCCAATGTAAATTCCGTCGAACTGGCCGTGGCCGTACTTGAATTCGTCGAGGTGCTATTCGTCGAAGGCGTAGCAGTGGTATTTTTAGAAGCCTTGATTCGTACGGTTCCGTTTTCGGGCAGCACCCAGCCTGTATCCGAAAGCAATTTACGCGAACGTTCAATGTCCGACTGCGTAGAAGAAACCGTGCCAAATGGAAAAGGCGAAGTAACAATTTCTGCTGAATTTTTAGTTACTGCAATCAGGTCATCTCTAAAAATCGATAAAATTAAAGCCTGTCTTACATCACGATTTGATAGAGTCGGATCTTTGGTATTAAAAAAAGCCACCGTCTCTTGAGGTAAATCCAAGTGTACGTCATGGCTTCTTTCAGCTGTGCTGTCTTTGATCTCGTGAGATCCGCTGAAAGCTAAACCGTCTACCAGGCCGGAACGGAAAGCCTCGAGCGCTTCACTGCGATCAACGAAAAATTGGAAGGTTAATTGTTTTAAAAAAGGTTTTTGACCATAAAAAGAATCAAAGCCTTCCAGTGTGTAAGAGTGAATGTTGCCGAGGTTGTCGCGAGAAAATGATTTAATGCGGAACGGACCGGAGCCGATCGGCTTTAAGTTTAAATCAGAGAGACGCGCGTTTGAAGCCGAGATTTCCTGCCAGAGCGCGGAAGGCAGAATGCCTATGGTCAACTGAGATAAAAACGAAGCGTCCGGTTGTTGCAACTGGAAGGTCAGGGTTTGTTCGTCGGAAGCTGAAATTTTTACGTTTTTAAAAATTTGATATAACGGGCTCTTTCGGTTGGGATCCTGAATAGAGTCAAAAGTAAAGAGTACGTCATCCATGGTTACTTTTTCTCCATTATGAAATTTCGCATCCATCCGCAGGCGCACGTTAAAGGTTTTTCCGTCTTCCGACCAGTCATATTGTTCCGCTAGATCAGGAATTGTTTTCAGGCCGTCCATCTTAAACAGACCGGAGAATATCAATCTGACCAAATCCCGATCTATGTCGTTGTTTATCGAATCTATCGGATTTAGGTATTTTGGTTGTCCGATCAGCGCCTCGGAGTAGGTACCGCCGACAGCAGGTACTTCGGAAACATGGGATTTTATAAAAAAAGCGAAGGCCACGATTAACGAAAGAGAACCAAGGATGAAGGCGCCGAAAAATATCCGTCTTTCCGTCAAAGTTAAAATTCTGAATACATATCTAAGTTGTCTTGCTCCCGGTATTTGCCTGGGCGAAGTAACGGATAATACCAGGGCATGATCATGGGATTGTTCCGGCCGCTGTTCTTCGATCGGATTTTTACGGGATCGCCAAAACATGAACCGACGTCCCATTCGGCTGAAGTGACCGAAGAACGTGGTAATGTTCATGGTAAAGCTTAGCTTAAGGCTACGTTCAGAATAGCGGTTAAGAAAAATAATACAGACAAGACTATGCTGACGTAGAAAAGTCCTTTTTCAATACCGCGTTTAGTCCTGAAAACCTCGCCTCCGCCGCCAAAGGCCATACCTAAACCCGTACCCCTCTGTTGAAGCAGGATGGCCGTTATAAGGAGAACGGAAATGACAATTTGTACAATGGATAATATTACGAACCGCATAGCAAAAAAGAGCGTATCCTCATTCTAAATGGTAGTCAAGCGGGCAATGATTTATTGTGATACACTTTATATATGCCGAGTGGCGTTTTGCGGCCCTGGTATAAAAGGCCGTTGATAATGACAGCGCTTTTATTGGGTGTCATGGTTTTACTTTTTGCCGGCAATATCGTTTATCAGATCATTAAATATTATCCACTGCTCAAAGATGGACAGGATTTAACAAAAATCGTCAAAGAAGAAAATTTTCGCGCTGCATTATCCAAACTTTTTGCCAGTGCAATAGTGACAGAGGAAGATTTACAACGTCTGGAGGAAGGTAGCAATCCGACTCTCGGTAATCCGGAGGCTAAAGTCAAAGTTGTAGAATATATAGATTTGGATTGTACATATTGTAAAAACTCGGAACCTGCCGCGAGATTGCTTGCAGAAAATCATCCCGACGACGTTTATTTGATTTTCAAAGATTTTCCCGTAACTGAATTGCATCCGCGTGCCGAGAGAGCTGCTGTCGCGGCGCGTTGCGTATTTATGCAAAACGACACTGCCCGTTATTGGCGCTTTCATGATCTGCTTTTTCAGACCCAGGGAAATCGTACCGATGAAGATTTAAGCCGTTTTGCACAACAAACAGGGGCGGATATGCAAAAGTATGAAAGATGCTATTCCTCGGATCAGGAATTGGAGGCGGTCAGAAAATCCGTCCAGGATGGCATGGCGCTTGGCGTAAGAGGCACGCCGACCCTCTTTTTTAACGGAGTTAAAATTCAGGGGGATATGGATTTGAAGTCTCTCGAGACGGTGGTCGAGGAAGCCATGAAAGTCATTAATAGATAAACGGTGATTTTATGAAAATGGGGGGAAAGCGCGAAAAAATATTAAAAAAATTTCTTTTTTCAGGAGTTTTATCGGTGCTTATTTTTTTTCAGGCGATTCCGGTTTTAGCTGCCTGTCCGTTTGAGGGGTATAGTCCGGGGACGGTCGGTTCTGTTATCGGCACGATTACTGAATCAGAGCAAAAAGATCAGGACTTAGCATATTTGGCAGAATGCAATAATAAAATTACAGATCGGGATTTTAATAATCTATGCGGTGTCAGATGTCTGCAGGGGTGCAGGGACAAATTTTATACCATAAATCCCGCAGATTATTGCGGCGCATGTTATCAATTAGCTTTGGCGAGCATAGGTACTAAAACGACAGGTGCTACTCTCGAACAAATTCTTTATAGCGGAGTAAATATCCCTGAACTTGATGGGATAGAGCAATTTTGCAAAGGAAATGAAAAGGGAGCGGCTCTCGTAAATGCGGCAAAACTTAGTGTCTGTCCGCGGGGCCCGCACGGTTGCTGTAGAAGCATACACGTTAAAGGCGATGAGACCGGCAAGGGGCAGATCGATAAAGAGCAGTGCCCCGGGCAGCAACCGATTTATTATGGCGAATGTTTTTGCGAGGTAGGTGGAACCATATCCCCGAATCAGGGCGTGACGGATTACAATGATTGCGAAAAAAAATGCCTGGAGATGGGCGGCAAAGTAGATGGTCAGGGCATAGGAAAATATAAAAATCTTTATGCGGCGGCAAGTTTGAGTAGTACCACCCAGCAACAGTTTGTAAATGCTCTGTGTTTTACGCGTGAAGAATGTGTTTCGGAGGAATACGGCGGGTCGTCGGATGCCATTGTGGAAAGCGGGGAGTGTATGTTCGGAAAAGTTAAATGCCGGGCTCCGGAACCTGATCTGACGCTGTCGTCGCCGATTCTCGGCGTGACATCAATCAAAGGTTTGAGGCAATACCTGGAACTCATGTTCCGTTTTGCCATGAGCATCGTAGCTTTAACCGCAGCTGTGGCTTTTATCTGGGGCGGTTTTAAATATATCGTCGGTTCTTCGGCCGGGGATATCACCAAAGCTAAAAACACCATGATTAACGCCATGGTCGGATTGCTTTTGGCTACCGGTGCAGTTATGATTTTGAATACCATCAACCCTGCCGCCACCAGACTCACCAGCCTGGAGGTATGGCTTGTTAACAGGATGCTTTTTTCGGAAGATCAGTTTTGCCAGGATTACAAAGCTAAGCACGGCGGGGAGCCGAAGTTCGCTGATCCCGGTGATCCGGTTGGAAGCATCCCGTATGAACAGGCTGAAGGCGAAGGTAAATTTGTTTTAGACGCGGGCGAAACTAAATGCGGACAGGAATATTATGCCAAAGGTTATGCCGGAAAAACCTGCTTCGGCATGGAATGCGGAAGCGGCCAGGCATGTGCAGCCTGCCGGGGAAAGAGCGGATTGAAAGAATGTGAGGGAAGTACCAGGCCATTTACCTGTATTAAAGCGGCCATGGTTATAAACGTGAATTATACAAACGGCGTGGTGCCATTCAAGCTTTATCTGCTTGGCGTATGCGGCTGGATTCAGTCAACGCCAAATAGAAAATTCGATTCAGATTTTGTAAAAAGCCAGATACCGAAAACCATCGAGGCACAGCGGTTTGAAGCGGGAAATGTGGTAACGTTCGTAGTGCCGCCTGAACAGGGAAAATTACAAGACATGATTGATGCCTGCGAGGAAAATGGGACAGGAAACAAACTGATCGGGGTACTCGTAGGGATAGCATATAAAGACACGAAGTCCACTGTAGATGTGGGATATGACGTCCTGGTAATGAAAAAAAACGAGTGCACACCGGGAATTGAAAAGTTTTCCGGTTATGCCAATGGTTCTGCGTGGATGGCAACTGCAGCAGAGGCGGCAGGTGGTTCATATGCGGGTGAACTTGGAGCCACGGTTGCCGGTTCCGTTGCAGGAGCGGTCTTTACTACCGTTGAGGATGATATGAAAACAGCGGTTTATTGTGGTTATAGGATGGTACCCGGGGCACTTCAGGCGTCCAAGTGGAGGGAGGGTAATTTTAATCCTACTACGGGCGTCTATTGGGAAACGACCGAATTAGACAGAGCCTTTCTCGGCACAGAGCCGATTACCTGCTCCACTCTTCTTGATGATAAGAATGCCCCGTCCGATCCCGGGGACTTCTACATGTCTAAGTGCAAGAGCGGCTGGTGCCAACCGGAGGATGATCCGGCGACTTGTGTGACGACAATAGCGCCGATGTTTCGAGACTGACTTCCGTTCGATGACTTCCAGATGACTTCCGTTTGACAATGACTTCCGGCCTCTTGCCACTGCTCAAAATTCATGATAGTCTCGGCGGCAATGCGTCTTACTCATTGAAATCCGAGACATGCCAGTACAAAATTCCATTTCCATCCGTGGCGTTCGCGTCCATAATTTAAAAAATATTTCCCTGGATTTACCCAAGGGCAAGCTCATAGTTATGACCGGTTTGTCCGGTTCCGGTAAATCATCGCTGGCTTTTGATACCATTCATGCCGAGGGCCAGCGTCGTTATATGGAGAGTCTTTCTTCATATGCACGCCAGTTTTTAGAACTTCAAGACAGACCTGATGTAGACGAGATTACCGGTCTTTCGCCGACTATCGCCATAGACCAAAAATCGTCTTCTCATAACCCGAGATCCACGGTTGGGACTGTAACGGAGATATACGATTCGCTTCGTCTTTTATACTCCCGTGCCGGGCGAGCGCATTGTCCGTCTTGCGGCGGGGCGGTAAGCGAACAGAGTCAGCGAGAGATCGCCGAAAAAATCCTGGTTGCCACTAAGCAGGCTAATCTTATTCTTTTAGCTCCCATGGTGCGCGAACAGAAGGGTGAATTTAAAACCGTCTTACAAGCCGCCCAGAATGCCGGCTATCGCGAAGTCAGGTACGACGGCATAATCGCCGATATAGAAGAACTCTTAAGATCCAGAATGGATAAGACGAAAACACATACGATTGAAGTCGTGATCAACAGATTGGAACAAAAAACCAGCATGGTTATAGATTCGCTGCTAGAAATATTGAAACAGGCATTGGATCTGGGTAACGGATTGGTTGTTTCTTATAACCAAGATACGGAAGATGAGATTTTGTTTTCGCAGTCTCTTTTTTGCGCTAAATGTAATATTTCTCTTCCTACTCTGGAGCCTCGTCTTTTTTCTTTCAATTCCCCTCATGGCGCCTGTCCGGCATGTACCGGTCTCGGAACTAAATTAGTACTTGAACCGGACTTGGTTATCCCTAATAAGCGTTTGACCATAGCTCAGGGTGCCATAAAACCGTGGACGCGAATCGCCGGTAATCAGACGTCGTATCTTAAGTTGTTAGAAGCGGTCGGAAGAAAACATGACATATCTTTGCATGAAGAAGTAGGAAAAATATCTGAAAAAGCTTTAGAGGTTTTATTCAACGGTACGGGTCAGGAAATATACGAAGTTGATGGCAAGAGCCAGATTTTTAATGGAATTTTAGCAATGCTGGAGGACAAATATCGGCAAACCGATTCCGAATACGTACAAAAGGAAATTGAGACTTATATGCGTGTTTTAACTTGTCCGGAATGCAATGGCCGACGTTTGCGAAAGGAAGCGCTTTTAGTCACCGTGGCCGATAAGAACATTGCGGATTTAGTCGAAATGCCGCTTGATAAATGCTTCGAATTTTTCGACGGATTCGGCAAGGGTCGGAATAAAGTTAAACCATCAAAAATTATAAGATTAAAAAGCGATGCCAAGCCGGATATTATGGGTTTTACGGAGCGCGAGCGCTTGGTTGTAGATCAGATCACTTATGAAGTTAAGCGGCGGCTGGTTAATTTATTGGACGTCGGACTCGGTTATTTGACGCTGGACAGGAGCTTTTTATCCCTTTCCGGCGGTGAATCACAGCGCGTAAGACTTGCGGCACAACTCGGTTCGGAGCTTTCAGGCGTAATTTATATTTTGGATGAACCATCCATCGGGTTGCATCAATGCGATAACGACAAATTGATTTCAACCATGAAAGTCTTGAGAGATATCGGCAATACAGTCATTGCCGTTGAACACGATAAATCTGTAATGGAGGCCGCTGATTTCGTGGTTGATATCGGACCAGGGGCAGGCGAGTACGGGGGAGAGGTTGTGGCCGCCGGAACATTGACAGAGATCAAACGCAATAAAGAATCACTTACGGGTGCATATCTGCTCGGGAAAAAGAAAATAGAAATTCCAAAAACCAGACGCAAGGGCAACGGAAAATCTTTGACCATACGCGGAGCCGATGAATTTAATCTAAAAAATGTTGATTTAAAGCTTCCGCTTGGAAAATTCGTGTGTGTTACCGGTGTATCAGGTTCGGGCAAATCAACGCTAATCCTGGATATTTTAGGTCGTGCTTTATCTGCGCACTTTTATGGTTCAAAGGATTTACCCGGCAAGCATAAGCGTCTTGATGGCTTGGAGTTTTTAGACAAAGTCGTAACCGTCGATCAATCACCGATCGGACGCACGCCGCGTTCTAATCCGGCGACTTACACCGGTGTTTTTACTGCCATCCGTGACCTGTTCACCGAGATTCCAGAGGCCAAAATGCGCGGTTATGATGCTGGTAAGTTTTCATTCAATGTAAAAGGCGGGGGCCGCTGTGAAGCATGTTCCGGAGAGGGTTATGTACAAATTGAGATGCAATTTTTACCGGATGTATACGTGGAATGCACCGAGTGCAACGGTAAACGTTATAACCGCGAGGCGCTGGAAATACATTGGCGCGGCAAAACGATCGCTGATGTTTTGGATATGACTGTTGAGGAAGCAAGACGCTTTTTTGTTGACCAGCCGCTTATATACGAAAAATTATCAGTTTTGCATGAAGTGGGTTTGGGTTACGTCAGGCTCGGACAACCGGCCACAACATTGTCCGGAGGAGAAGCGCAACGCGTTAAACTCTCAACCGAGCTTTCGAGGCGCGCTACGGGTAAGACTCTTTATATTTTGGATGAGCCTACTACAGGTTTGCATTTTGACGACATTCAGCGTCTGCTCGTCGTGTTGCAGGCTTTGGTGGATAAAGGGAATACCGTTATTGTTATCGAACACAATATGGACGTCATCAAATGCGCTGATTGGGTTGTAGATATGGGTCCGCACGGTGGTATTTATGGCGGTGAAATCGTAGCCGAAGGAACGCCGGAAGAAGTCGCTAAAAATAAAAAAAGCTTGACGGCAAAATACCTCAAGGTAGCCTTATAGAAATCGCGTTTACTTCTCTTTTAAGAGATAAACGTGGTAAACTCGTTATCATAAAATTGTGATCAAGAAACTTTATTTAAAGATTTTACCGGTTTTGATTGGTAGTTTTATTTTCTGCCAGCCATCGATTTTAGCGGCCGCTTCGATTGATACGGGCGGATCGCGCGTTTCCGCAGAAAAGACGGAACTTAAAGCGGATGGCATAGACAATACTTTGATCACGGTCACGGTCAGGGACATCAACACAATGGCCATTCCGGGGAAAAAGGTTGTTTTATCGTCTTCTCGCGGCAATTTGGACGAGATAAGAGTTGAAAAAGATGTTACTGATATACTTGGGAAAGCATACTTTCGTATTTTTTCTTTAAAAGCCGGTAGCCCTGTATTTAAAGCCGCGGTGGATGATGTGGAACTCGATAAAACCGTAACCCTGGATTTTTCCGGCGGCCTATCCATTGCACTTAATCCCGGTGATTTGATCAAAATACCCGATGACGGCAATACAGATACATTAAATGATACGGCTGTTTATTATTATGCGCTAAACGGAAAGCGATTTGTTTTTTCCAATGAAAAAGTTTATTTTTCCTGGTATACGAATTTTTCAAAAGTCCAGATAATATCAATAGATCAAATGTCGCTTATTCCGATCGGAGGCAATGTAACCTACAGGCCAGGATCAAAAATGGTTAAATTTCAAACCGATCCAAAAACTTACATTGTAACCAAAGGCGGAGTTTTACGATGGCTTAAAACAGAATCTGTGGCCCAGGGATTATTTGGATCAGACTGGAACCAAAACGTAGATGATATAACCGAAGCTTTTTACGTGAACTATACCTTTGGCCAGCCGGTTGAAAGTTCTTTGGATTTAGCGCTTGATGTTATACGCGGAACAGCTCCGACCATTGATGCGGATAAAGGATTAACGTCGCTTTTTCCTTAAGCCTTTTTTATATCTTTCAAGCTTCTCTTGCCTTTTCTTACAAAGTGTAAAGTTTTGCGGCAGGTTTTAAATTGCCTGACAAATTCCAGTTTATCGATGACAGGGGAAAAGATTGGAAAAATACGCTCAACGCCAATACCGTCGGTTGTTTTACGTACCGTCATGGTTCGGTGGTTTTGTCCGCCGTGGACTTTTATTACCAGGCCCTCAAAAACCTGGATACGCTGTTTTTCTTCGCCTTTAGTGTTCAGCTCCTTGATTTTTTGGTGTACGCGGATCTGCATGCCGGAACAAACATCTTTTGGTTCTAAAACCTTATATTTTACTGCTTGAGACATATTTTTAATGTGGCGTCAGATTATGTGTTTTTTAACAATTAGTCAAGTCGAACCGGCAGGATTGTCAAACGGAAGTTAGAATGTCCTCTTTCTAGGGAAGTTAGAATGTCCCTTTTTAAGAGGCGGCTTTTTGGGCATCGGCATGGAACCTCTGCCGCCAGGGATGGTCGGCTCGAGGCTTAGTCGATTGCGGTGCTGACCT
>JBDRFZ010000015.1:0-49874 GCA_043818395.1 Patescibacteria group bacterium | reverse complement strand
AGCCGACTCTCCTAATCTACGACAACTCACTAGCTTGGATTTGAGCTACAACCGTCTAGGCTCCGAAGGTGTTCGTGCTTTAGCCGACTCTCCTAATCTACGACAACTCACTAGCTTGGATTTGAGCTACAACCGTCTAGGCTCCGAAGGTGCCCGTGCTTTAGTTGACTCTCCCAATTTACAGCAACTTACTAGTTTGAATCTAGGTGGTAATAATCTAGGCTCCGAAGGTGTTCGTGCTTTAGCCGACTCTCCTAATCTACGACAACTCACTAGCTTGTATTTGGGTGGTAATGATTTAGGTCCAGAGGATATTCGTATTCTAGTTGACTCTCCCAATTTACAGCAACTCACTAGCTTGAATCTAGGTGGTAATGATCTAGGTCCCGAAGGTGTTCGTGCTTTAGCTGACTCTCTAATTTTGCGACAACTCACTAGCTTGGATTTGAGTGACAACCATCTAGGCTCCGAAGGTGTTCGTGCTTTAGCCGACTCTCCTAATCTACGACAACTCACTAGCTTGAATCTAGGTGGTAATAATCTAGGCTCCGAAGGTGCCCGTGCTTTAGCTGACTCTCTAATTTTGCGACAACTCACTAGCTTGGATTTGAGTGATAATGATTTAGGTCCAGAGGATATTCGTATTCTAGTTGACTCTCCCAATTTACAGCAACTTACTAGTTTGAATCTAGGTGATAATGATCCAGGTCCCGAAGGTGCCCGTGCTTTAGCCGATTCTCCTAATCTACGACAACTCACTAGATTGGATTTGAGTTACAATAGCTTAGAATCGGCAGATATTCTTGTTTTCGCTCAAACGAAAAATTTCCCAAGTCTAAAAAGATTAGATGTAAGCAGAAACGCATTCAATCCTGACAATCAAGATGTTCGCACCTCATTTGAGGCTTTAGTAGCTAGAGGAGTTGAAGTTATCAATTAAATTATGAAAATAAAAAAAATTGTCTTACTATTTGCGATTCTGCCGTTTATCGGTGCAGGTTGTTTGCGGATTGGTCCGCGGATCGTGAGAGTACCGAATGCTCCTACGAATGTTTTGGTTACCAGCACCGGATCCGCGATTGATGCCGAAACAGAAAAAGAAGTGGCTTATCTGAATCTCAGCGGCGGTCAGGCGGAGATTGTGCGCGGTGCCAGTCGTTCCGAGGCAAAAGACGGGACCGCGCTTTATTCGGGAGATCGGGTAAATGTGACAAGCGGTAGCGTTATCATGCTTTATCCGGATGCCGGGGAGTCGCTTATCGAAGCGCCGGCGGATTTTTTAGTTTTAGCCAATAGCAACGGGCAGGGCGCGTTGTTTACGGAAATCCGTCTTTTTGCCGGCAGTGTGTGGACGCGTCTGGAAAAACTTTTAGGCAGTGAAGAACAATTTTCCGTGGCCGCGAACGGGGTCGTGGCCACGGTCAGGGGCACGGCATTCGGCGTTAGCTTGATTGGCGATGATTTGGATATTCAAGTCGCGGATCATGAAATCGAGATAACGACCGAGCAAGAGCAGAAAGATTTTGTAGAATCAAAAGAAAAAAAACCTGTTCGCCAGAAGGTTGCGCTTATGGCTGGAGAAGGTGTCAAAATAAAAGCCCCTAAAGGAGCGAAGCCGGATATTAAAAATTTAAAAGATTCGGTAAAAAAATTAGAAAAAGCGGAAAAGGAAAAAAAGGGTTATGTTTTTAGTTCAGATCCAATTCCACCGGAAAAATTGAAACGACCAAAGAAACCTGTGCGGTTGCCGGCTGTGTCCGTAATCATTCCTGATGAATTGAAACAGCGTCTGGACTTATTGAAACAAAGTTTGGATAAGGATGAGATTTTGCGCGGCTTCGTACCGCCCGAAAGAGGCGTGACACAAGGGGAGTATGCGCCGACCGGTACGCTTCGCGAGCTTCAGGGCCCGACGACGACGCCTTTGAATGCTTTTTGATTGTTCGTCGTCCTCTGCGGAGCGCGGCGGAGTGAAATGATCCCCTCTGTCGTCCTGGGCGCAGCGAAAGCGGAGTCGAGGGATCTTTTTGTTGTTTGTTGATATTTAATTATAACGCTTCGCTAGCTGTTTCAACTCGAAGATCCCTCGTCGCTCCGACTTCCCTCGGGACGACAAACAATGACAGGAGAGAGACAAGATCCCTCGTCAAGCTCGGGACGACAGGAACGGGATAACTGGAAGATGTTGTCGTCCTGAGCGCAGCGCAGCGGAGTCGAAGGATCTTTTGGAATTGACGGCCGTATAAAAAGATCCCTCAACAAGCTCGGGAGGACAGAAACAGGAACTTTATTATCAACAAAGAAATACTCCCAGCCGTGAGTTTGGCTGGGAGTTGAGTTTGTTAAGGCGAGAGCCGTTCGGCAAACCATTCGCCGATTACATTCATATCTGTGGAATCAAGGACGGTTCCATGAATGCTGTCTTGAGATAGGATTTGACCGGTATAGATGCGATCAATCATCTCGAATTGGATGGTCAAACCATTGATCAGACCGCTATTGATCAAGAGGTCGTCATCCGTGAATCGTCTTCCGTCTTGATATGGAATCGTGACGAGGTCTTTTTCCAGGATGTCGCTATGGATATTCCAACCGCCTTCGAGATTGAAGATGGAAGTTATGCCGATATCGGCGCAGACCAAGTTTTCGCAATCATCTGCCGCTTGCTCGAGACAGTTATTGATGACGCAAGCTGTGATCGAAGTTTCTGGTTCGCTAACAGCTAAAAGGTCGAAAATATCGATTTTTCCCTTTGGTCTGCAGACGTTGCGATTTGCGGTGTAAGCGCAGTCAAGTTCAACAACATTTGGATCTGCGACGAACCATAAAAAGTTCACCGTTTCGTTGTCCAAGACCACGTCATGGTTTTTCGCGGTCAGCATAATGCGTTCGCATTTGCCGAAATCTTCATGATTTTTTGCGACTGCGAATTCCTGTTTATGATCCGGGCAGCCGGTTTCGATCAAGATCTCCGTGACAGGAGAGGCGGATGTGTTTTTAGTTTTTTTATAATCGAAAATTGACTCGAGACCATAGTCTCGTTTATTTACGACCGGCGATTTGCCGGCATCGTAAGTCGTGATATTTTCGTAATCTTCATCCGTATCCGCTGATCCGCAATTGATCAGAAGATATGCGAGTCCGAAACAGAATATCTCAAGCGCTTTGATCCAAAGACGGTCCATTTTTTTACTCCTTAACCAGGTTCCGTTGCAGATGTTGCACTTTTTGTTATTTTCCGCGCACCTCTATATACCGCTAAACCAAACTTAAGATTGTGTCAACCTTCTTTTTAACCTTGCAAATTAACGCTTTTTAACGCATGATAAAGCGCAAATGGAACAATCGAGAATCAGAAATTTTTGCATTATTGCCCACATTGACCACGGTAAATCCACCTTAGCGGATCGTCTTTTGGAATTTACCGGGACGGTTGAAAAGCGGAAGCTGAAAGAACAGATGCTGGATACCATGGACTTGGAGCGTGAGCGGGGGATAACTATCAAGTTACAGCCGGCCAGGATGTCTTACAAGGCAAAAGATGGAGTTGAATACCAGCTTAATTTGATTGATACGCCGGGGCATGTGGATTTTAATTACGAAGTATCGCGGTCGCTGGCTGCAGTCGAGGGCGCGCTTTTGTTAGTTGATTCTACGCAGGGAGTACAGGCTCAGACCATTGCTAATCTTTATTTAGCTGTGGAGCAGGATTTGGCCATTATTCCCGTTTTGAACAAGATCGATCTGCCTAATGCCGAAGTCGAACGTCGCGCCGAAGAACTCATGAAGCTTATCGGCTGTAGTCGTGACGAGATTATCCTGGCTTCGGCCAAGACTGGTGCGGGCATCGGGGAGATTCTTGAGAGGATCGTGCGTTTAGTACCGTCGCCAAAAGGCGATCCTGGAAAAACTTTCAGGGCGTTGATATTTGATTCGAAATACGATGAATACAAGGGCGTGGTTGCTTATGCCAGAGTCGTGGACGGAGAGATTAAAAAAAATCAGCCCGTTACTTTTTTAGCGACCAAGGCGGATGGTCAAGCGCTTGAGCTGGGGTTTTTAAAACCGTCATACGTGGCCACGGACAAACTTTCCGCGGGCGAGATCGGATATCTGGTCAGCGGTTTGAAAGATATCACTGCGGTCAGGGTCGGAGATACGATTTCCATGAAGTCGGCAAACGGACCGGCTCTCGCGCTTCCGGGTTACAAAGAGGTCAAACCCATGGTTTACGCCGGAATTTTTCCGCGCGAAGGCGATGCATACGAAAGGTTGCGCGACGCCATCATGAAAGTCCAGCTGTCGGACGCGGCTTTATATTCGGAGCCAGAACATTCCGTGGCTTTGGGTTTTGGTTTTCGTTGCGGACTTTTAGGCATGCTGCATCTGGAAATCGTGCAAGAAAGATTGCGGCGCGAACACGGATTGGAAGTCGTGGTTACCACACCTTCTGTCGCTTACGAGGTAACGCGGACCGATGGACGTGAAGAAGTCATCAAATCTCCGTTGGCTTATCCCGATCCGTCGCATTTGAAAGAAGCGCGCGAGCCGTGGGTCGCCGTTGATATCGTGAGTCCGATTGATGATATCGGTTCCGTAATGCAACTTGTTACCGAACGCCGTGGACTTTTTAAAGCTACGGATTATTACGACCCGACGCGCGCCGTGCTGCATTACGATATGCCGCTCTCATCTGTTATCGTTGATTTTCATGATCGCTTGAAGAGCGTGACCGCTGGCTATGCTTCGCTTAATTACGATCTTATAGGCTACCGCAGTGCGCCGATAATCCGTCTTGATATTTATGTGGCCGAGGAACTGGTTCCTGCTTTTGCCACTCTTATCCACGAAGATGAGGCCTATCGCCGCGGTAAAGAAATCGTTGAGGTTTTGAAAGAAACATTGCCCAGACAGCAGTTCGTGGTAAAAATTCAAGCGGCGATTGGTGCAAAAATCATTGCGGCCGAGCGGCTTTCCGGTTATCGTAAGGACGTCCTTGCCAAGATGTCGGGTGGTGATTACAGCCGCAAATCAAAACTTTTAAAAAAACAGAAGAAAGGAAAAGAGAGGATGCTGGCGCACGGCCGAGGCGCGGTAGAGATTCCGCCGGATGCATTTATAAAAGTCTTGAAACGCAAATCAGGCAACGCCTCCCGCTAAAATTTAAAATCATTTTTTTATTTAAAGGATTATGAAGAAGAAGACCATTAAAAAAATCTGGTTGGTCATGGTATCGCTCGTCGCCGTTTCCATGGTTTTAATGATGGCCGCACCGGCTTTGCGATATTAATTTTTTAGGTTGCTTTGCATCCACCGCGCTGACATGCCAAGATTTTGGGCATGATTAAAAATTGGATTTTACCGTTCGAAAAAAAGGAAGCGCCGGTTGGCAATGAATTTGCGAATCTTCATCCCGTGGCTTTGCGGCTCCTGGCTTTTCGCGGGATAGAAGACGCGGAAGCGGTTAGGAAATTTTTTAAACCTAATTGGGAGACGGATATCCATGATCCTTTTTTATTTTCACAAATGGGAGCCGCCGTAGAGCGCGTGTTCATGGCGCTTATAAAGGGCGAACACATCACCGTCCATGGTGATTACGATGCGGACGGCGTTTCCGGCTCCGCTATAGTTATCCAGACGCTTCGTGAAATCCAAAAAAAAATTAATGAGTCGCAGAATTTGATACAAAATACGTCAGACGAGATACGAGATACGCCAGATAAAATTCAGGATTCGGTTATCGATTATTATATTCCCCATCGCGATAAAGAAGGCTATGGCTTGCATGTGGAGACGGTCGAAGAGCTAACTCGCCGCGGTACCAATCTGCTTATAACAGTCGATTGCGGTATCGCTTCAACTCCGGAGATTTCTCTGGCCAGAACTTTAGGCATGGATGTTTTAGTTCTCGATCATCATCAATATAATGAAACTTTACCGGATGCGATCTTGGTACATCCTAAATTGCCAAATGAAACTTATGATTTTCCGCATCTTGCGGCTGTTGGCGTAGCCTGGAAGTTTGCTTCTGCGCTGATTGAATATGCCCGCGAAAAAGGCGTCCAAATAAAAATAGGCTGGGAAAAATGGCTGCTTGACCTGGTTTCCATAGCCACGGTTACGGATATGGTTCCGCTTATTGGCGAAAACAGGACTTTGGAATTTTTTGGTTTAAAAGTTTTAAACAAAACTCCTCGTCCGGGTCTGGTCAAGCTAATGGCCATCGCCGGACTCAGACCGGGTAGCATAACTTCCGAATCCGTGGCCTTCGCCATCGGCCCGCGTTTAAACGCTGCCGGCCGCATGGATCATGCCTCTCTCGCGCTCGAGCTTCTTTTAGCCGAAGATGATTCGCAGGCGGAATTATTTGCTAAGCAACTTGAGGAACTTAATAAAATGAGGCAAAAAACAACGGCCAAGATGATGGATGAAGCTAAGGAAAAATTAAATCCGGACGATAATTCAAGTGTCTTGATTTTATGGTCCGAAGATTGGTCTCCGGCCTTGGTCGGGTTGGTCGCCGGAAGATTTTTAGACATCACCGGCAAGCCGACGGTAGCCATCGGAAAATTCGGGGACCGCTGGGTGGGATCGGGCAGGTCGATATCGGTTTACAATATAACCGAAGCGGTAACTGTTGCAGGCGACGGTTTGCTTACCCATGTCGGCGGTCATGTGCAGGCGTGCGGTTTTTCATTTGTGAACGATGAATCTCTTTTAAAATTAGTTTCCAATTTAAAAGAACACGCCGCATTAAGTCTTTTGTCACAGGATTTGTCTCCGACCATTCAAATCGACGCCGAAATCGGTCTAGCGGATTTAAATTGGAATTTAATAGAAAGCCTGGATTTATTCGAACCTTATGGCGAAGGCAATAAACGTCCTTTTTTCATGACTCGTGATTTGGAAGTTATGGTTTGCGAAAAAGTAGGGTCGTCAATGAATCATCTGCGTTGTCTGCTGGAGTCTAAAGACGGTATGCGTCAAAAGTTTATGGGTTTTAATTTAGCGAGCAAATTTGAATGGCTCAATGTCGGTGATCGGGTTGATGTGGTGTATCATGTTGGTGTTAATGAATGGAACGGTCGACGTGATATCCAGTGCAAAATCGTGGATATGAAGTTAAGTAGTTAGTATTTAACGTGAAGCATATAACGTGTAGCATGTAGCACTTAAGAATCGAACCCCTAACCGCTAACTACTAATTCCCTAACTACCGACTACTTACTTATGAAACTGACAATACAAACAGATGGTGGGGCGAGAGGGAATCCGGGACCGGCAGGTATTGGTGTGGTGGTTTTAGGTGAGGATGGGGAGGTTTTGGAGGAGCATGCCGAATATCTTGGTGTTACCACCAATAATCAAGCGGAATATCGCGCCGTAATTCTTGGTTTGGAGCGGGCTGTGGCTTTGGGTGCGACTGAAGTTCAGGTGATGGCTGATAGCGAGCTCCTGGTTCGTCAAATGAATGGCGAATACAAGGTAAAAAATCCAGATTTAGCTAAAAGATATTTAGAAGTTAAAAACCTGGAAGTAAGATTAGGCGGAAAAGTCAAATATCGTCATATCCGTCGGGAACAGAATAAACATGCCGATAAACTGTCGAATATTGCGATGGATAAGGGGAGGTAGGTTCGGATTTCGTGTAGCGTGTAACATACAGCTTGTAGCGAATTAGGAATTCGGCAGATCGAACCTTTTATCGTCCTGAGCTTGTCGACCTGTCCCGACCGTAGCGTCGGGAAGGATCCTTTTGTGCGGTTTAGTAAAAGATTCCCGGATTCCGCTTCGCTACGTTCAGGACGATAGGCTGTGGATAAAGTCTTTTTGAATGATTTTTGTGCTACACTGTGAGTGAATGAAGCGAAAACGTTTTGCAAAGTTAAGGTCACTCATGCGTAAGAAGCGTCGTTGGAAAAGACCGTCGTGGCTTTTTCGTTGGCACCAGCTTATTTCCGCGTTTGTTATTTTTTGCGGAATCGGTATGGCGCTCGCTTCCTGGCAATACGGAGCCATAAAATTTCCGGCCTTGGCCTCGGCCAGTGAAAACTTGATGGGGTGGATTTGGTCTGATCCGAGCGGTTGGATTTCTGTTAATAGCGACAATCCCGGAGCTTGCGGATCTGGTTCATGTGGTTCTTACGGTGTGCATTTAGATACTTCCAGCAAACAAATTAATGGATTTTCCTGGTCAGATGTGGCCGGCTGGATTTGTTTCGGGAGTTCGTGCAGTGCGAGTGTTGATTGTAATGGATCTCCGCCATCAGGTGCGCTTTTGGCATATCTTGACCCCGGAGTCGGCACAGTCCAGGCTCATGGCTGGGCAAAAGTTTGCAACGAAGGTGACGGGGGATGGATATCTTTAAACTGCGCGGAGTCAGGTTCTTGCGTGGCCTTGAATCCATATTACAAAGTAGTTTTTAATCCTTCATCAGGATATTTTGCCGACGTGTCCGTACCAGGCACATCTTTCGGCTGGAACGGTACGAACATGGGCACGGGTTTTGGTTACATGGATTTTCAATTAGTGCAGTTAAGACCAGAGACGGATCCGGTATGCGACGATGGCATTGATAATGATCTTAATGGTTTGACCGACTGCCAGGAAGCGTCTTGCGGAACCGCGGCTGATTGTATCGAAACACCAAGTAATACGAATTGCAACGACGGACTAGATAATGATCATGACGGCATGACCGACTGCCAGGAAATAGCATGCAGTACCGCGGCAAACTGTATCGAAACACCAAGTAATACGAATTGCAACGACGGACTAGATAATGATCATGACGGTATGACCGACTGCCAGGAAGCCGTGTGCCAAAGCGATCCGGTGTGTGCTGAAACTCCCGCCAATGGAAACAAATGCGAAGACGGTATTGATGATGACGGCGACGGACTCGTAGACTGCGTTGATACAGATTGCAACAGTTATCCGACGTGTATCTTGATCGGTGAGGCGGCTTGCGGATTAGGACTCGACGCTTGTTGCAGTGATGGTTTGGACAATGATGGAAGCGGTACGATTGATTGTGAAGATATGAACTGCCTTTTGGCACCGGTCTGCACGCCGGCCTGGTTGCAGGCGAAATTCGGCAACGTTTACGCGCAGAAGGGTATTACCGGCGAAGCATTATCTTCGGGTCAGCCGCTTTCAAGCGGCACGTATTGTCTTACCACACAAGGCGAGATAACTGGTTTCAAGAGTCAGGCCGGGTGCACAGAGTCCGGTTCAGAGTCCCTGACTTTACCTAAAGGCGCGACCGGCTACACAGGAACGTTGGGCAGTTTGGATATAAACGGGATTCTTAACGGACGATACGGAAAAATCGTGGATTACACGGGTTTTTTACCGGACGTACTCAATGGCAAGGTTTATAAGGCTACGGGTAATGTAACTTTAACAACCAAGCAGTTTCAAAATGGAACAAGCGCCACGGAGCGGGGAAACGGTTTGTTGTTAGTGGAAGGGGATCTGTATATACAGGGGGATTTGTCTTACCAGACAAACGCTTTATCGCAATATTTACGCAATCTGGCCTCTTTTGGTGTGATCGTTAAAAAGACGAATACCGGTATAGGCGGGAATATTTATATACAAAGCGGGGTGAAAAATTTGGTTGGCGCATTTTTTGCCGAAGATACGATCCATACCGGAACCACCGGCGCCACCGATGAACCGCTTAGGGTATTGGGACTTATGGCCGCTTATCGTCTGGACTTGCAACGCAATTATAAGGATCTGGATGTAGCGGCGGAAACGGTCATTTTTGACGGCCGCGCAGTGGTTAATCCGCCGCCGGGTATGCAGGAGATTTCAAAATCATTACCAACATCTAAAGACGCTTTCTGATATGGGATTTTTTTCAAGAAAACCGTCAAAGCAAAGTTACCTGGGTTTGGATGTCGGACTCTCCGGAATCAAGCTGGTTGAATTATCCAATGAAAAAGGAAAAGCCAGGCTCGTGACTTATGCTTACGCCGAACTTCCTGCGGCAACCCTGGAACACGCTTTTAGCGAAGAAATGGATAGCGTGGCCGGTACTATAAAAAAAATGATAGAAAAGTCGCGCTGTACCACCAGGATGACGATTTCTGCATTGCCGATTTCTTCGGTTTTTTCTTCCATTATCAGCGTTCCGGCGGCAAATGAAAAAGAACTTAAAGAAGCTATCCAATGGCAGGCAAAGAAACTTATACCCGTGCCCTTGGAAGAAATATCGCTGGATTATAAGAATATAGATCAGAATCCCGGCGAAGGAGGAAAAAAAGTCCACCGCGTTTTAATCACAGGCGCGCCGAAAAATCTGGTAGCCAAGTATATAGAGCTCATGAAAAAAGTAGGTTTGGAATTTATCTCGCTCGAAACCGAGGCATTCGCTCAAATCAGGTCGCTGATCGGCAAAGACAGGTCGAGCATCATGGTCATTGATATCGGCGCCATGCGGACTAACATTTCGGTCATAGAAAAAGGCATTCCTTTTTTAAACCGGTCAATTGCGAGCGGCGGAGTAGCAATAACCGATACGATTTCCAAGACTCTGGGCATCACTTTCGAACAAGCGGAGCACATGAAACGTGATATCAGAGCCATGCAGACGTTTACACAGGCCGGGGATCTGACGCCGATTTTAACAACTTTGTTAAAGCCGGTATTGGATGAAGTACGTTATTCATTCAATCTCTATCAGGGTCAATCCGAAGACGGACAGCAAAAAAGGATCGATAAGATAATTCTTACGGGCGGAGCTTCGCTTTTGCCGAGATTGCCGGAATTTATGACGTCGCTCATGAATGTTAATTCTTATTTGGGAGATCCGTGGGCGCGCGTTGTTTATCCGGTGGAATTACGGCCTGTCTTGGATGAAATCGGCCCGCGTTTTTCCGTATCCATCGGCTGTGCCATGAGAGATATCGAATAATTCACTTATCATTAATCGTGAACCGTTAATCATCAAATCATGTCTGAAGAAATATCGCTCCTCCCAAACGAGTTGCGAAAAAAAGAAGATGCTATCAGACACCCGGGCGCAGAAGAGGCGGCTTCGGCGGGTTCGGAATTGAATTTTTCAGTTCCCAAAGAAGAAGGCGAGGATATCGAAATCATTGAAATAGACGAAGGAGAAATAGAACAGGTTCTGGAAAACGAGCCTCTGCTAACCAGAATCGCGTATCGATTTACGACCGCGATCGAGGATCTTAAAAATCATCTTTTTAAACAACAAGAGATAGAACCTCCGCCAAAGCTACCGCCGCAATTTTTTACGCCGCCGGAGGTAAAAGAAAAACCTTTAGCCAAAGAAGGTACGGGTGTTGCTCCAAAACCAGGTTTGCCTGTAACCGAAAAACCGGGCGCGCCGCCGCCTGTAGCGCCTTCTCTTGCCCCGCTTGCGGCCCCAGCGGTGACCAAGGTAAAGGCAAAAATCACACCTTTTGAAAAAGGGACAAGACGCGTCAGGGTCATAAAGCGCATTCGTAAACCGGTAAGAGTAAGCTTTGTATCGGAAGAGGATTTAAGAATGTCGCGAATAGACATACCGCGAAGGCGTTTTACTTTCATTACTATAGCGGTACTCGGAGGGATATTACTTGGTGGCAGTGCATATCTTCTTAAAGGGCAGCATGCGGATGCTTCAACGGAAATGCAGAAAGCCACCAAACAATTGCAGGAAGTACGGAGTGAAATAGCGGATAAAAACCAGGTCTGGTCTTCGTTTAAAGACTTGGAGCCGAAATTAAAAGCTCTAACAGGATTGTTAAGCCAGCATGTTTCCATGCTGCATCTTTTAGAGCAGCTGGAAAAAACCACTTTACCGACCGTCTCTTACCAGTCCATGAATCTAGGTGCTGACAAACGCATAACCTTGGCGGTCGTGGCAAATTCTTTTGAAACGGCTGCTTCCCAAATAACGCTTTTTGAACAAGCCGGTTTTATAACAAAGGTCGAAACTTCGGGATATACGGCGGTTTACGATCCGCCGGATTCGTATATTCCAAAATCCGTGGAATTTCAGGTGTACCTAACATTATCCGATGATGCCTTGCGTACTTCGAGTTCCACCATGGCTTCTTTGCCCTGATATGCCAGCTAATGTATCCATAACTCCGGATGCGCCTAAAAAACAGGCATCACCCGTGGATAAAACCAAAAAACATTCAAAAATATTCGTTGAATATTATGCTTCGATTTTTTTATTTTTAATCGCCGCTTATATAGGTTTGGCGTTTTTTATTTTGATTCCGATCATACAGAATATCAGAAAAACGAACGCGGAAATTGAAAATCAGATAGGATTAATTCAGCAAGAACGTGCTTATTTGTCCGCACTCGAGCAGTCGGTCGCGGCGGCCGAAGCCATTCCCGAAGTTACACTGGACCGAGTTGACGAAGCTCTGCCATACGAAGCTAAATTCCCGTCGCTTATAAGGCAGTTCGGTTATGCTTCAGAAAAGAATAACGTACGCATAGATTCATTGAATATCCTGGAAGCAAAAGTCGCGCCAGTTGTGCAGGCCGGACGCGTCGCTACATCAACGGAAATGATCCTGCCGGTTGATATTAATATTTCTTTACGCGCCATGAATTATTTTGACGTAAAAAGATTTTTGGCGGACATTGAAACAAACATGAGGCTCATGGACGTAATCGGACTTTCATCAAGTTTTAACGGCGCTGAATTTAATTACACGATTCAAATGAGGACGTATTTGTTTGCGGGAACCGCCAAAGCGCTATGAACACATCTTCACCACCGATTTTTTCCAGAATTTTGCTTATCATCGGCGGTTTGGCGGTTATCGGTTTGGCTTATTGGTTTATCAGAACAAGCTTGATGCCGGTTTCGGTTTCGCCGGTACCGCTCGCGAATCGCGGGGCGGTTAAATTCGATCCTGCTTTGGATGTTTCAAAAAATGAAGCGTTTTTCCGGTTGCATTCGCTTTTACCGTCTGAACCGGTTGCAGTGACGCCGGGCAGAATCAACCCCTTCGTTCCCGTGCCGGTACCTGTACGAGCTACTTCCACGACCTCGACTCCACCGATTACGCCCCCAACGCTTCCTGAAATAGAACAGCCGATTGAGAGTGTAATTATGGGTACTACAAATACGGAGGTTTTAATAAATCCAATGTAATTATGGATGAAAGAGTAGTACAAAATTTGTTTGATAAAGGCTTGATTGACCAAAAAACATTCAATACGGTCAAAGATCTTATGACGCGCGGAAAAACCGACGAGCAGGCGCTGGTCGGCGGAAAATACGTAAGCGATGTTGATTATGCCAAAGCAAAAGCAGAAGTTTTAGGTTTGGATTATGTGGATTTGACCGAACGCGTCATTCCCAAGGCAACGCTCGAGATGTTGAATCCGGACATGATCGATACTTATCAGATAGTACCCACGAATTTTGACGGCACTACCCTGGAAGTGGTTTTACTTGATCCGCAGGACTTGCGAGCCGTTGAAGCTTTGGAGTTTTTGGCTGCCGAGAAAAAATGGAAGATGAAGTATGTGGTTGCGCCAACCAAGCAGATACAGAACTTAATAAAAAAATTGAAAGGTTTGGGAGCTGAAGTGGCGACGGCCCTAGCTCAAGCCAAGGGAAAGTTCGAAAAAATGGCTGAAACTCCTGAAGAAATCGGAAAACTTGAAGAAGTAATAAAAGGTGCGCCTGTATCAAGAATGGTTTCCATTATCATGCGGCATGCGGTTGAAGGCGGAGCTTCAGATATCCATATTGAGCCCATGGGCGGAGAATCGCGGGTGAGATACCGCATAGACGGCGTACTTAGGACGTCGCTCACCCTGCCGCTTTACGTTCACCCTGCCGTGGTTTCCAGGATCAAGGTGTTGGCTAACCTGAAAATCGATGAAACCCGGGTGCCGCAAGACGGACGTATCACCCAGGAGATCGGCGGAAAAAAGATCGACTTTCGTATTTCAACCCTGCCGGTCGTGGATAACGAGAAGGTGGTTATGCGTGTTCTTGATACCTCGGTCGGTGCTCCGACGCTTGAACAGCTAGGTTACCGTAAGGAACACGTAGATATCATTAAGGAGCAGATAAAAAAGCCGTACGGGATGTTCCTGGTGACCGGTCCCACGGGTTCGGGTAAATCAACCACGCTTTTCGCCATCTTGAGCATATTGAATTCCGAAGGGATAAACATTTCAACGCTGGAAGATCCGGTCGAATATTACATTCAGGGTGTAAATCAATCGCAGATCCGTCCGGAAATCGGCTACTCGTTTGCCACGGGTTTGCGCGCGCTTTTGCGCCAGGACCCGAATGTCATGATGGTCGGTGAAATTCGCGATAAGGAAACGGCCGAATTAGGCATCCACGCCGCATTAACAGGGCACTTGATGTTTTCGACTTTGCACACAAATGACGTTTTCGGCATCATGCCGCGCCTGATCGACATGGGAGTCGAGCCGTTTCTTTTGGCGGCGACTGCTAATTTAGGCATCGCCCAGCGCCTGGCGCGAAAGATTTGTACGCACTGCAAAACCGAGCAGGAAATAGTTCCGGAAACTTTGGAAAAACTAAAAGCCCAGATCAAATTGATTCCAGCTAAATATTTTAACGGCAAGCCTTTCAATCAGGATGGGCCGTATATTTTTTATTACGGCAAAGGATGCGCCCGCTGCGGTGATACGGGTTATCAAGGCAGGCTTTCGGTCGTTGAACTCTTAGAGTTTACGCCGGCCGCAAAACGGCTCATCGAAAAAGGATTTCCGACAGCCGAAGTAGAGGAAGAATTTAAAAGGCAGGAAGCTTTGAAATTAAGACAAGATGCTATATTAAAAGCCCTGGAAGGTTTTACGACGATCGAAGAAGTATTCAGGCTGTCGCAGGATGTACAGGAGGGGACGTAGTGATTTACAGTTAGTTATTAGAAAAATTATGCCAAACAAACTTAATATTTTATTGGTTGAAGATGATGGTTTTCTGGCCAGTATTTATGCGCAAAAACTGGAACTGGAGGGGTTTGAGGTTTCCCTGGCCGTTAACGGCGAAGATGGTTTAAGGCTGGCGACAAAAGAAAAACCAAATCTCATTCTTTTAGATTTGCTTATGCCAAAGATGGATGGTTTTGAAATGCTGGAAAAACTAAAAGCAGATGCGGCGACAAAGGGTATTCCGGTCTTAGTACTTACGAATTTAGGCCAGAAAGAAGATGTGGAACGCTGTATGAAATTAGGAGCTGTGGGTTACGTAATCAAAGCGCATTCTTTACCGCATGAAACCGTAAAAATGGTAAAAGATATTTTGCACGCATGACATGGCGACTTTAAGATACAGGGCAAAGACATCGGACGGGCATATACAGGCCGGAATTATTGAGGCTGAAAATACCAAGGTCGCACAAGAAGCGCTGATTGAGCGAAACATGGAAGTAATCAGCTTGGAGCCGTACAAGGAAAATGTTGGGTCATTTGATGTCATGTCGATTTTTAATCGAATAAGTACGCGTGATTTGGTGGTGGTGTCGCGTACTTTGTCGGTTATGGTTTCGGCGTCTGTACCTTTAACCGAAGCTTTACGCAATATTTCGAGGCAAACCGAAAATCCAAAGTTGCGTAAATTATTGACAGGTGTAGCTGAAGAAGTTGAGGGCGGCGGTCGTTTATCCGATGCTTTAGAGCGTTATCCTAAGGTATTTTCCGGTTTTTTTGTGAATATGATTCGTTCCGGTGAAACCTCGGGTCAATTGTCGGAGGTGCTGGAATATCTGGCGGATCAGCAGGAAAAAGATTTTGATCTGGCGGCTAAACTCAAGGGCGCCATGATTTATCCATCATTCATTCTTTCAGCCATGTTTGTCGTAGGTTTTATTATGATGTCGTTCGTTGTGCCTAAGCTCGTGGCCGTACTTAAAGAGGCGAACGTGGAACTACCGATTACGACTCGTATGTTGATCGCGACCTCCAATTTTTTCGAAAGTTTTTGGTGGCTGGTTTTAATAATCATTGTCGCATTAATTATCGGTATTAGGGTTTTCGTAAAAACGCCGGAAGGTAAATTTTTTTGGGATTCGATTGTTTTGCGTATTCCGGTTTTCGGTAAATTATTTCAGCGCGTCTACGTCGTCAGATTTTCACGATCGCTCGCGACTCTCATTAAAGGCGGCGTAGATATGGTTTCAGCTCTCGAGATCGTAGCCGATGTTATGGAGAATGAAGTTTGGCGCAGACTTGTTTACGATACGATTCGCGAAGTAAACGATGGCAATCCGCTGACCACGGCTTTTGAACATAATCCGATCGTGCCGACCATGATGGTTCAGATGCTGGCCGTGGGTGAGAGTACGGGTCAGACGCATAATGTCTTGCTTAGATTAAGTTCGTTTTTTTCCAGGGAAATCGACAACCTGGTAGCTAATTTAGTGGCCATGATTGAGCCGATTATATTGATTGTTCTGGGTTTGGGCGTGGGCGTAATGGTGTCGGCAATTCTCTTACCGCTTTACAACATGTCCTCGGTGTAGGGAGCAACTTGTAATGTTTGACGATATAAGCTATAGGCTAAAAAGTTGTCTGCCTGTGGATAAATTTTTTAGGATCTGCGTGTTCATGCTATACTTTTAGCATTCTAATCCTTATCTATCGACATAAAGTCGATAATAATAAACCTATTTTTATATTATGATGAAACGAAAAGGTTTCACACTCATCGAGCTTCTGGTGGTTATTGCCATTATTGGTTTGCTAGCTACGCTTGCCGTTGTCGCTTTCGGCAGTGCCAGATCAAAGTCACGTGACGCTAAACGTGTGGCTGACATCCGTTCGGTCGTGACGGCATTTGCCGCCGCCGCGCAGGATGATGCAAATAATACGCTATGTGTAGGTACTACGGCAGTTACAGGGATTACTCAAATCAATGGTTTGATCATTAAAAATGGAACCTGTGCCGCAGGTACGGACATTACAAGCACGTATGTTAATTTGGGTGCCATAAAAGACCCATCTTATACTAATGTATGTGCGGCAGTAGCTCCACCGGCGGCTACGTGTGATTATTCGGTAAATATCGGAGCCACGCTTTCAACGTTTAACGTTGGATTTGCGACTGAAAGAGCCGATAACCAGGGATTAACCGGAACATTTCATTACGCCAACCAGAATGGCATGATGCAATAAATTGCACTTTCAAAAAACAGCCTCCGGGCTGTTTTTTGTATAAATGAGTATTATTCCGCAATCGGACTCTTTACTCGCTGCGGAACTCGACGACTTTATCTTTCGAAGTGCTCGAACAGTCCTCGCTTCGCGAAGAGTACGATTGCAGAATAAACAAATGCCGCATTCTAAACTTGCAGGGAGACATGTTGTCGAGTTTTGCTGTATACTATGGATATATTTTATGAAAGCTTATAAAAAAATGTCGGGTTTTACGATTTTGGAAGTATTGGTGGTGCTTTTAGTCGTAGGTATTTTGGCTTCGGTCGCCATATATTCGTTAAATTTAAGCCGGGCAAGCAACAGGGATTCTAAACGCATTTCAGACATCAGCGTTATCAGAGCTTCACTTACGCAGTACTGGTTGCAAAATGCCGTCTATCCAACCAGTGAAGCTGTTGATCTGGGGCGTCCTGGTGCAGGCGCAGACAAATTAGCCAAAGCCGGTTTCGTAGCAAAAGACAGTCCGTCGGTTCCGGTTTTTCTTGATCAGGTACCGACCGGGCCAAAAGCCGGAGAATATTATCGTTACAAAGGTTCGTCCAAAGGTTATTCATTGCGTTTCTCAACCGAACGCACAACAGCATATGGAGAAGCTGGTATCTGGTACGCGCATTCAGGCGGGATAGATAAGGAAGACGTGGAAAAATGATGGAAATTATTTTGAGTATCGTTTTTTCCGCCATCTTGGGCGCGGTTTTGGGCTCTTTTGCTAATGTTTTGATAATCCGTTGGCACGAGGAAGCGCCGATTACCGGCAGATCGCGTTGTCCCGGTTGCCGCAAGCCCATCAGACCAAGGCACTTAGTACCTGTTTTATCTTGGATTTTTTTAAAAGGAAAATGTGCAGAGTGCCATCGGCGCATTCATATTCAATATCCGATAGTCGAGGCTTCGGCTGCGGTTTTAGCTGTCATGGCATCATTTTATGCTCCGCCTTTTGGGCTTGAGTCGCCTTGGCGGTATTGGTTTTTAATGGTGCTTTTTATAGGGCTGATCGTGCCCGTGGTTATGGATTTGCGTTGGAAAGAATTACCCGTGGAATACCTTATTTTTTTGGGAATTTGTCTTTTTATCATGCGTTATACGATTTATGGAACCGAAGGATTGGCCGATCCATTTATGACTTTATGGCGTGACGCTTGGGCTGTTATTGCAACTATTTTATTTTTCGGACTTCAATATTTATTTTCGGGCGGCAAATGGCTGGGGAGCGGGGACATTTTATTCGGCGCGTTCATGGCGCTCACGCTTGGCTGGCCCAATATCCTGGTAGGCATTTATTTGGCATATCTAATCGGTGGGATGTTGGCGATTCTGGGTTTGATTTCCGGTCGGTTGAAGCGTCGCGATCGCATTCCTTTCGCGCCATCTTTAGCGCTTGGCACAATGCTCGCTTATTTGTACGGGGAGTGGGTTATAAAATTGTTATTTTGAGTTTATGCATAAACGGTCGGGCTTCACGATTTACGAGCTCATGATAAGCGTTGGTATTTTGACGCTGATTTCGGCTGCGGCCGTAGTTAATCTTCGTACCACCAGGATGAAAGATGAGTTAAATACGGCTACTCGATTAGTGGCGGCGGATTTAAGATCATTGCAGTCCCAGGCGCTCGCGGGCAGTAATCTTAGTTCGTGCATGGATTCGACCGGGAAATATGCAGCCTGCGAATTAAATACCAATTATTGTGCCAGCGATCCGTCTGATTGCCAGCCTAAACCGCCCTACGCAGTCGGTGCTTTTTTTAGGAGAAGTTTAAATTATTTTGACATGTTCGCGGATGTGGATACGTCGAAAAACGACTGGCAATATACGGATGATACTGAAATTTTTAATAAAAGATTTTTTGATAAAAACGGCGCGCCCAATGTAGAGATTTTTCAGTTGATCACGAATGCCGGAAACGCGGCTTCGGTGGACGTGGCTTTTCAACGCCAAAACGGGAGTATGGGTTTAAACGGCTGTTACGCTCCTTGCGCGTCGCCCGTATCGCTGACCATTATTTTAAGACACAAGATTTCGTTGGAAACGAGGAGTATTTATTTGAATTCCTACACCGGCAGAATATCGCTGGAGTGAGGGATGGTGGAAATTTAGGCTTTGGTAGTTTGTATTTCATATGGCATATGACGCAGGCGAATATTTTGTCGTCCCGAACTCGTTGAGGGATCTTTTTATCTGTTTCGTTAATACAAAAAGATCCTTCGACTCCGCTACGCTACACTCAGGACGACGGTTAG
Organism: Patescibacteria group bacterium; assembly: GCA_043818395.1. Lineage (GTDB taxonomy): Bacteria > Patescibacteriota > Patescibacteriia > 2-12-FULL-60-25 > 2-12-FULL-60-25 > JBDRFZ01. Next base: position 30,448 of record JBDRFZ010000015.1, on the reverse strand, counting down.
TTTCTTACTGTTCGCTAACAATTACTCATTACCGCCCAGGTATATCTCCCGCTTAATTCGAGGTATAATAATTCTTAAGTCATGAAGAAAAAAAAGATCAGCAGCTTAAAAGGCCAGACGATTCTGGAACTGCTTATAGCCATGGCGGTGATCGCCGTGGGTCTCTTGTCGGCCGTGACTTTGGTTTATTACAATTTAAAGCTGGTTGAGCAGGATATTGATGAAGCTGTGGTCGTGAATATGGCCAGAGAAGGCGTGGAACTCGCAAAATCCATCAGAGATTCCAATTGGTTGGCGAGTGATCAATTTGATAACGGCTTGCATGATGGATCGGATTATACGGCGACTCCGGCTTGGAACGGATCATCCGGATCTTTGTTTTTTGATTTCGAAGCAAATAATTTTTCTCATGGCAATACAAACGTAATACAAGTTACGACATCCACGGCGCCGGCGTTTTTTGCCAATAACAACCCAATACTTCCAGCGTACTACACCAGTTCGACTGAATATCAGCGTTTATTAACCTTTCATCCCATTTGCGAGGATTATACGGTTTTAGACAGCGCGGCCGTTTGCGATCCGCAGTTGAAGATAGGAATCAGGGTTGAAGCCAAAATTCAATGGCTAAGGAAGGGCGTGGCAAAGGCCTTTACTATTTATGAAGATTTGTATGATTGGAGGTAAAAAACCGGGCTTTTCGTTATTTGAAATGCTTTTAGTCGTAGCGCTTTTTATGACCTCAGCGGTTATCCTTTCCCAGGTCTTTGTTTCATATAATCGCTTGCATCGCAAAATTGCGAATTTATCCGTAGTAGGTCAGGATACACGCTTTGCCATGGAATTGATCGTCCGGGCGGTGCGCAATAATCAGATCGATTATACTTATGAGCCGCTTGATGTGCGGCGGGAACAGCTTTCATTAAAAACGCCAGACGGCGGAACTATCGATATCGCAAGAATTACATCTGATTTGTGTTTAGATCCGTTGATCGAATATTGTCTCGGGCTTTCGCTTGACGGCGGCGCAACCTGGCAGCCCATTACAGCTAAGCGGATCAATGTTAAGAATTTTGATGTTTACACCCTGCCTTTATCTTCTCCGTTCATTCAATCGGGGGTGAGCTACTCGAGCAACCAACAGCCCATGACCACTATTAATCTGGGTTTGGAATACATGGCTAATGATCCGAAGGATAACGCCAGGCTGCAGACTCAAACCACGGTAACTTCCAGGGTATATGTCAGATAAACGTCGTTTACACGTGGATAGTTTCAGGGGGAATATCTTGCCTCTGGCATTAATTATGATGCTTACTATTCTTATGGCCGGCATCGGTATTGGTACGGTGGTCCTTGAGGGCTCACGTCGGGCGAAAGCCATGGATGCGAGCGTAGCCGCTTACTATATGGCTGATTCCGGCATAGAGAGGCAGCTTTACGAGGTCAGAAAAAATAGTCAGACGGTAAGTTATCTGAACTCGCTCGGAGGCTCTTATTTCAATGGCGGAAGTTGGGTATCAACCGGCGCATACGAGCCCATAGTCAGTAAAAAGATATCAACAGTTTCAACCAGCAGTTTTGCGGTTATCGATTCATTCGATCCTGATAATCTCGGTTCCATGCCGGGTATTGCGTCCATACTTTTGAGCTGGGAAAAGGATCCGAGTTGCTTTGAACCGGCATCAAACATAGAAGTCAGTTATGCTTATTGGGAAATCATAGGCGGCGTGCCGGTGTGGCCAAGCGATAATCAGTTCGTGGTTCTACCAAAAAACGGTTCAGGGGTTTTTACCATAGGCCCGCTTGATCCGAATCGCGCCTATCGTATTCGTATGAAAGCTTATGATTGTCCGGCAGTTAACTTGGAAGCCAGGTTATTCGATTCAGCCGCCCAACCCAAAGCTTTTCCAGGTGATATCACGCTCGGCGCCGAGGGTACTTATTCCAAAGCCACGCAAAAAATTGCAGTTACCATGCCAAAGCTAGATGTGCTTTCGGGATTATTCAGTTACGTTCTTTTCTCCGAGTGCACCTTGGTTAAAGGAACGGGATCGCAGGAATGTCCGCCGTAGGCACAGAGCATGGAACACGGAGCATGGAACATGGAACACGGAGCATGGAAGGGCGAACGGTGTTCGCATGGTTCGACGTAGGGGCAAATGCCTTGTGCCGGCCCTGTATTTCGCGAACAACAGGACCTGCTACGTCGTTCGCGAGCGGCGTGGTCCGTATTGTTCCGCGCACGGGTTTTACATAATAAAAAATCCGCGAAACAGCAAGAGGTTGTTGGCTGTTTCGCGGAGGTCGACTATCTTAAGTTGAGATAGGAGCCGATTTGTTTTTTCAGAGCGTCTGCCCAGAGGGGGTTGATGGTCGCGAGTTTACGTAATAGCGTTTTGAACGCTTCAACTCCAACAACAGCATGGTAGTAAACTATTCCATCAAAGGAGTTTTTATTATCGTTCGGATGTGCAGAGATCGCCGCGAAGAGGCTAGCTATCATCCTATACACAGAAGTAACCACCGAGCTTTCTTCGTATTCAGTAAGCGCATGTTGATAGGCACGGAAAGCATCAAGGTAGTCGTCGATGTTCCCCGTTCTCGATGCGATGCGGCGGTAGCAATCACCCCGTTCCACGCCATGTGCATTCTGTGCTAGTTTTTTGGCTTTCAGGTAGTCAGCTAGATCGCCCGTAAATTGATAAAGCAACATTCTGTTGTATGTTTCTTTACAAATCGGAAAGCGATGAGATGAAGCCGCAGTGGCAGCTAGAACACGCAGATCGGAAAGATCACGATTATCCTTTTGGAGATGAAAAATTTTTAAGCGCGCGATGAACATGATGTCTGGATCATCCTTGAGAGTATCATTAATAACCAATCTAGCAGTATCAAGCTCCCCGTTGGCTATTACTGTCTCGATTAGAAGTAGATGCATACGGGTTTGCAGATCGCGATCGACGATGTTTTGAATCAACCTTAGCGCCACATCTTGGGCTTTGAGCTTAACAAGCTTTTCGATAAGCCCCTGTCTGAAAGAAATTCTTTTTGATTCTTGTTCGCTTGCATGGTATTGCGAAAAATCCATTTTAACACAATCGAGCGGGATCGATGTTGGATTATCGGCGAGCGCAACTTTACTGGTCCATTCTTGCACAGCGAATTCCATGTTAAGTGCGTTAGCTTCATTTCTGTTTATCACTTCAATGGTGAAATTTGTTTTGTTGACCGCATCCCAAGTGAGAGTGATGTCTTGAATTTGTTTCTCACGATTTTGTTCCATGTCCAGCTCCTCTTTATGGTTAGAACTTTCGCGTCATGTTGTAAGGTGCGAATAAAACAACATAGCCAAAAAAGGCATCATTGTCAATAAGCGGACGCTTAGAGAGGAAAACGCCACAGAGAGTGGTGGACCCGCGGTTTTTTTGTTGTAAATAACCACATTGAAAGCTATTATAAATCAACTAAGCTTCATCTATGCCCCGAAACCCCTTTGAATCACCTCTGTCTCAAACTTCCCACCGACCGGAAGCAGTATTAAGCATGCGCAAAGCCGATCTTATACCGTATGCACGAAGCTACGCGGAAAACCTTTATGCTCAAATAAGAGAGATATACGCCAAATACGGAGTTGATAAAGCAGAGGAGCTTTATCTAAAGATGAAAGCAGGTAAAATCAACGTACCTTTGGAAGAAGCTGAAAGATTAAAAGAACTCATGGACAAATTAGAGACAGTGATGAAAACGGGAAAAACACCGCCGGAATACGATAATTATTTCTATCCCAGACAATTAACCGGCGTAGAAAGAAAGAAGGATTATAAGATCATTGAAACTCTCGAAGGTCATACCAGTTACGTACTTACCCTCCAAGTCCTACCCGACGGCCGCATTGTTTCCGGTAGCAGTGACAACACCATTATAATCTGGGACAAAGACGATCAAGGCAGATACCACGAATCAGCCAAACTCGAAGGCCATACCAAGTTTGTGTATACCCTCCAAGTCCTACCCGACGGCCGTATCGTTTCCGGCAGCTATGACAAAACCATTAGAATCTGGGACAAAGATGATCAAGGCAACTACCATGAATCCGCCAAACTCGAAGGTCATACCAGTTACGTATCTACCCTCCAAGTCCTACCCGACGATCGCATTGTTTCTGGTAGCGCCGACAAGACCATCAGAATCTGGGACAAAGACGATCAAGGCAAATACCACGAATCCGCCAAACTCGAAGGCCATATCAATTTTGTACTTACCCTCCAAGTCCTACCCGACGGCCGTATCGTTTCTGGTAGCGGTGACAAGACCATCAGAATCTGGGACAAAGACGATCAAGGTAACTACCGCGAATCAGCCAAACTCGAAGGCCATGCCGATTGGGTGAATGCCCTCCAAGTCCTACCCGACGGCCGCATTGTTTCCGGTAGCTATGACAAGACCATCAGAATCTGGGACGGGATTAAGGATGAGTGAAATAAATCTCTAAATTTCACCTGATTTTTTATAGGAGTGTGATTCTGTATCGAATTTATCCTCTTTTAAGATTTTTGGTGTATAATAGGCTAAGAACCATACTTTATTCACATGCCGAAAAATCACGGCGTCGTTTCTTTAATCGGGAGGCTCGGACAGAGGCGGATTTTAGCGTTCATTTTTGTCATAATTTTCAGCGCCGCATTTTTGTATTCTGCGCCAGCGCTTTATGCCCAGACACAAGAAGGCCAGCAGAATGTGCAACTTACGGCTGAAGCCGCGGGTGTAGGCGAGACGACTGATCTGCCGGTTATTATTGGTCGCATTATAAATATATTTTTAGGGTTTTTAGGAATTATATTTTTAGTGCTCATGCTTTATGCCGGCTACATGTGGATGACGGCGGCAGGGGATCCGGAGAAGGTAAAAAAAGCACAGCTCACCATCCGCAATGCGATTATCGGGCTTGTGATTATCGCTTCGGCCTGGGCTATTACCTCTTTTATCTTAGGATTTTTTGCCGGTCAGGGGGGCGGCGGAGGCGGCATAGGTATTCAGTACACGCCGCCGGGTGGTTTTTTGCCGGGTTCATCCGGATCATTGGGCAACGGGATTATCGAATACCATTTACCGGAGAGGTATGCCACCGACGTCCCACGCAACACGCCGGTCATAATTACTTTTAAAGAGGCGATTGATCCGGCTTCCTTCATTGAACCTGGGACAGGATCGACTAGCGCAACGCAGGGAGTGAGGGCGGAAAATATAATGATTTATCGTACTACTGAGAGTTCTTCTACAGCTTTGACTTCTTCACAAGCTCGCGTTTCTTACACTAAAGACCAAAAAACTTTTGTCATTAAACCACTTGAATATATAGGAAGTTCGACGGATAATGTTGGTTATTCGGTGGAGCTTAAGGGTGGATCCAATGGTATTAAAAAAGCGGATGGCGGTGCGGCATTTACAGGATCTTTCAGTGATGGTTATACCTGGCAATTTGAAGTTTCAACGGTCATTGATCTTACTCCGCCTTATGTTGTTGCGGCTATACCAATGGAGGGGGCGGCTTATTCTCGTAATATCATTATTCAAATAAATTTCAGCGAAGCTGTGGATCCTACGGCCGCAACGGGCCAAGTGACAGATGGTTTTTCTAATATCGAAGTCAGGGCCGGAGTGGTCGGTGAACCAAATCCGGAGCTCGTAAACGGTGAATTTAAGATTGCTAACAGGTATCAAACAGTCGAGTTTATACCTGATGTGAAATGCGGAACAAATTCATGTGGCCGTGATGTGTTTTGTTTGCCAGGAAACAAGACTATAGAAGTTACGACCAAAGCGGCCGAAATAGATCCGGGGGCAGTACCGCAGGGTATTTTTACGAACAATGGTTATAATGGCGTGGTTGACGTAGTCGGTAATTCTCTAGATGGTAACAACGACAAAACGGCGGTCGGTCCTCCAGGAGATAACTATTATTGGAATTTTTTAACCACCAACGACATCAAGCTTTCACCTCCTCAAATAGAAACCACGATTCCTTCTTCTGATCCGCAGAGTGGCAATAATTCCAACGTGCCACTGGATCAGCAGGTCAGAGCTAGTTTTGACACTTTGCTTCAAGCATCAACTTTGAATACGGAAAACGCTATGATTGACGCGCATGGTCGCGATGAAAGCGATCAAGATAATTTTTGGTGGTATGTGGGTATGAAACTTTTAACTTCAAACGGTTCTGATTTTGATCCGGATAAGGTGCCGTTCGATCCGCCAACCAAGGCTGCGCTTTTTATGAACCATCGTCCGTTTATTCCTTCGGGCGAAGGTTTATCTGAATTGAATTTTTACGATCCTTATATTAATTCCGGTGTTCAGGATGCTTATCAAAACTGTTTTAACCCGGCTGCCGCCTGCGGAACAGGTACAGGTAATCCAAATTGCTGCAGCAATTCACCCGTGCCGGATGTGGCAGGCTGTAAACCTTTACTACATCCATGATTTTGCGACGTTTATTAGGTCTTCTACTTATAACCACGGCCTTGGGGGTTGGGACGGTTGGGCTTTCGGTTCCGGTGGCGCAGGCGCAACTTGATACGGGTCTGCAAGAAGTAGGTCAAACCGTAAAATTACCAAGCACTGATCCGCGAGTAATTGTAGTTAATATTATAAACGTAGCTTTGGGTTTGATCGGAATAATTTTAGTATCACTTATTGTTTATGCCGGTTTTTTATGGATGACGTCCGGAGGTGATGCGGAGAAGACCGGAAAAGCTAAAAAAATTATCACAAATGCCATAATCGGGCTAGTGATCATCCTTTCGGCTTGGGCCATTACTAAATTCGTAATCGAAAAACTTTTAGAAGCGACACAGGATAACGGCGGAATATCGAGCCAAGGTGGTTATGGCGGTGGTTTAGGCGGAGGCGGAGGCGGACAAGCGTTTATCGTAAAATCCATCACACCGTCAGGAAGCGTGCCTATCAGGAACGTGGAAGTAAAGATTATTTTCAATAAAGCTGTGGATGAATCCAGTGCTAATGCAATTCTGGTGAGCAAAGTCGGCGGAGCTACAGTGGGCGGAACCATCGAGGTTAACGGTTCGGTGGTTAAATTTACACCGGCCCAGGATTGTCCGGTACCGAATGCGGACAGAAAATGTTTTGATGGAGATTCTGATTTTACGGTTAAAGTTGGCGCTTCGGTGCAATCAACGCAGGGCCAGACAGTTTCGTGCGGTGGATTTGGATCAAGCTGTGAAGGAGCTTTTCATACAGGTAATTTAGTCGATACACAGGGTCCAACTGTTAAAATGAGCTATCCAATAAACGGTCAATCCGTTTCTGTTGATTATCTGCAGGATTTACAGGCTGACACGACCGATGACAGCGGAATCGGCATGGTTGAATTTTTTGAAGGTTCTAATTCGGTTTTTGTAGATGCGCCGACCGATGTACCATCTCCAACTGTGTATTCTGCGTTGGGTGTTTGGGATACAGTCGGTGTAGCACTTGGTTCGCATACGTTGACGGCTAAGGCTTCGGATATCGATACCAATACGACACAAGGCAGTGGAATCAGTGTGGTTGTTCGTCCCATGCATTGTTTTAACGGGGTGATGGATGATCCGCCGGAAACAGGGCTTGATTGCGGCGGAGATCCGTCGAGTACGGAATATTGCGGAGCGTGCCCCGGAGGATCGTGTTCTTCAAATACTGATTGCTCTTCGGGTTTCTGTATCGGCGGATCATGCGTGGAAAAACCTGTTATTCAGAGCGTTTCACCGATTAATGGCAGGCCAGGTACGTTTGTAACCTTAAAAGGTGTAAATTTTGGGCATTCACAAGGTGCGGTGAAATTTTTGGGTGACGAAGGATCTGAAGACGACGTAATCGCTTTGCCGCCGCAGGCTTGTGTCGATGCCGGAATAAATACCTGGTACAGTACGCAGGTAATCGTGGCTGTACCGGTCGGTGGTAAATCAGGACCTATAGAAATTTTAAATCAGTCCAGCAATCTTGCAGATGCAACTAATGATGGCGTTGGACCATCGATTCCGAATTTTCTTATCGACAACACGATTCATCCAGGTCTATGTGCAGTCGATCCTTCGTACGGAACAGTGGGCAAAGAAGTTGATGTCATTGGTGATAGTTTTGGTGGCGCATCAGATAAAGTTATCTTTGGCACTTCGGAGCTTTCAGGCCCTTTCCCTCTATGGTCTGAAACCAAGGTTAGATTTCAGGTGCCTGTTGTAAACTCCGCGCCATATCCGGTTAGTGTCAAAGTTGGGCAAGTGGAAAGTAATCCAGTCCAATTTACTGTCGTGGATAAAGTTTTAGGTGAAGCACCGACCTTGATATCGCTCGATCCAACGGAAGGTCCGGTTGGAACTTATATAACATTATTTGGAAAAAATTTCGGTTGGAGCATAGGTACGGTTTCGTTTGTTAATCAGGACGGAGAAGCGATCGGTGATGTATCTTTCCCGCCAGCTTGTAGTTCGGCTTTTTGGCGCGATGACATGATCATTATTAAAGCTCCGGGTGAATTCACGAATGGCTCGTCGGTTTCGGATGGAAATTATAAAGTTAAAGTTAAACGACCTGATCTTAAAGAATCAAATGAGATTGATTTTAGTATAAACTCAACTTTGCCTCTTAAGCCAGGCATATGTGCGATTCAACCGGCGGCCGGACCCGAGGCTACAGTGGTTAAACTTTTTGGAGATCAATTTGGTTTCTCAAAACCTACGGTTACATTTAGTGTTAGCAAGCTCGCGCTGGTGGATTCAAATACAAATCAAGAAGTAAAAACCAGTGTGCCGATCGGTGCATTAACCGGAAACGTAAAATTAACGGCAGGAGGCCAGGATTCAAATAAAGTTAATTTTCAGGTTCGTAATTGCAACGAAGCTCCGGCAGAAATTTGTTCTCCGGCAACAGAGCAGTGCTGTCCGACAGGTGAATGTAAACTGAAGGCAGAACAGTGCGGAGCCGTGGCAGAAAGAGCTGAATTCGCCTGGAAAACATCAACCGGTTTAATTCCTCTAGCGCCCTACGTAATCGAAGAGTGTCGGCCAGATCTCGCGCCTTCGCCTACGCCGTCGCCTTCACCGTGGCTTGGCCGCACCGGAGGCGATCAAGCGCCGGTCGACGCTATCGTGACCATGCGTTTTTCACAGGTTTTGGAACCGACAACTGTGAATAAAGCGGCCTTCAGATTTTTAAAGTGCACAAGTTCTTCAGGCGAACCGTGCGCAACTACGGAACCTGTTGATTTTGACATGTCAGGATCTCCTTACCTGGAAAACGGGAATCAAAGTGTAGTTAAGCTGTATCCTGCGCAGCTTTTCGTTACCAGCACCGTTTATCAAGTAAAAGTAGCCTCAACTGTTAAAGCATTCGGTCCTGGCGGTGGCACCATGGAAGTTGATGCTAATTGCGGTACAGGGACAGGCGGGCAGACTTACGGTTATTGTTTCAGATTCAAAACCAAGGGCACTACCGAGGTATCAGCTGTCGGAGCGGTAAACGTGATTCCTTCACCTTATACCATGAATAATTCGGGTGATACCGAAAAATATTCTGCTATACCGTTATATTCTCAAGATAAATGCATCGTTTTAAATTGCAAGAAATTTGATTGGAATTGGTACACAGGTTCGATATCAACGCCGGATGGCAGGGCGGATATTACAAACGATAAATTCAATGGTTTAGGAAAATGTGAACAGGTGGGCACCGGTCTTCAGGAAACCGGATCTGTACCAGTAGATATTAATACTGAATTAACACAAACCATCCCGATTATCGGTACCGCCAATCTATTCATAAATTTTCAACCGCCAAAAGTAGAAGCATTTGGGCCGCAGTGTGATCAGGCCTGTTTAAACGGCAAGATCTGGGCCAGATTTTCTTCTCAGCTGAACGAAGCTACGGTCATGAATCAGGATAATATTGTTATTCAAAAATGTTACAACGAAAATTGCGTTGAATCCGAACTTTCTTTACCTCTTGATACCAGTAAGATGCAGGTTGAATTAATAGAACCGTACGGCTCACAGGGTGATACAAAACGGCTTATTGATATAACTCCGGCGTACCATTTAGAACCGGGTGGTTTTTATCGTGTGCTCATAAAAGGTGGCCCTGGTTCGCCCCAAGGCATAGTTGGTGCAAACGGCGTACCCATGACCGGGTTAAATCACCCATTGGGTTTTACGTGGACATTCAGGACAAAACTCGGTACGGCCGGTATGTGCAAAGCGGAAAGAATAGATGTAGTACCTTTGGAAAAATACGAAAAATCAGTAATCGCCAGTCAACTATTTGTGGCTACGCCATTCGGTTCGCCTGATATCTGCAATGCCGGAGGTCAACCTTTAATCCAAAGCGAAGGAGCTGCCTGGGAATCTTCGGATACCGATGTAGCGGATTTATATGAAATAAACGGAGATTTGATTGATACAGGTGGTAATCTGCCATCGGGTTGTACGCAGAAGTGTTTAGCTTCCGGTGCACAAGCTGAATACAATAAAGTCGCAGTCTGTGGAAACGGTATTATCGAAACTACGGATCCCGTATATTGCAAAGCCGGAAAAACACCTAAAAATGATGACTGCAAACTCATGCCGACAGGATCAAAAGCCGGAGAAGAATGTGAATCATCGATTGATGGTTCTGCTTGCAATATAAATACTTGTCTCTGGATGCCGATTAAAAGTGTCATGTCCGGTGGAACTTGCGGCAACGGAGTTGTGGATCTGGGTGCGGGCGAAGCTTGTGATTTTGGACCGACCTGCGTCGGAGGATCTGTGGCGACTTCTTCACCGCCCGTGCCGGAGAATAGTCTGTGTGTTACCACGGGTGAGAAGACAGCTTGTACGCAGGCAGGTGGAACTTGCGATATGCACAGCTATCGCGGTTGTTCCGCTAATTGCAAGCATCTGGGTTCAACGGCCGGTAATTCCACTTGCGGCAATAGCGATAATTTAGGCGACGGTAAAGATTGTGATGACGGCAATACAACATCGAACGATGGCTGTAGTGCACTGTGTTTACATGAGGGATCAGAGCCGAGTAATAAAATATTTTCAGTTTGCGGCAATACAATTTTAGAGCCAGGAGAAACCTGCGAGAGGTCGGATGTCATGAGTCCTTTTCCGGGTGGTTGCAATTCCAAGACTTGTTTACATACCGGTAAATTGGCTTGCACGGCTCCTACGAATTCCAACTGTTGTGGCAACGGTAATTTGGATTCAGGTGAGGACTGCGATGATCGTAATTTGAAGAACGGTGATGGTTGTTCTGCCAGCTGTCTATTTGAAGGTTCTTCACCCGCGTATTATAAGGGTAATGTCCTGTCGCCGAGTTTTTGCGGTAATGGCATCTTAGAGAGGGGCGAGCAGTGTGAAGTTGGTTTATCATCCAATAAAGCGGCTCAGGAAATTGATTACGGAGATCCTTTAGCCGATGAAGAATCTATTTTAGGAAATATCTACGGTGCAGGAGATGGCTTGATAGATAGTCAGCAGTTGGCTTTTATCGTAGGAAATACATTGCCGGATCCTGATACGGGAGTTATGTCATCGGAAATTAAAGTTGAACTTGAAGGAAATAAAAATCAGGCTAAATACGGATTGCAGTGCGGTTTTTCCGACGAATCATCCTGCCCCACGGGTTTTGGTCTCGATGATTACGGTTGCTGCGCACCAAGACCTAAGACGAATTACAAATATCCTATGGGTAAAGATATTTGTCGTAATGTGCAGATATCAGCCAAATTCAACGTACCCATGAAAACGGAAAGCATACTGGGTAATTTCGAAGTTTTAGAACAACAGCCGACCGGCAACTGTCCGACCGGCACGACTGAAATATTGATAGTCAAGGAATACGGTCCGGGTATCTGGAACTGGATCAAGAAAACCTGGGATAAGGTCGTATCATGGGTAACGGGTTTGCCGACCTACGCGCAAAAGTGGTGTAAGGGCGCGGTCAGCGGACAGCTTAAGTCCATAGGCGGCGGAGCGACGTCAACCGCATTTACTTACACGCTGGATAAAGCATTAAACGCGGATACTTTATATCACGTAAGATTTTTAGGCGATAATTCCACGAGTTCTAACCCGCTTTCGGACAACGCGGATATAAATAAACGGCTTGGCATCAAGACTTTGCGCGGCGTGGTTCATGAATTTGAAATCGGTTCGAACGGTGAATTGAACTGGGAGTTTAAAACCGGCAAAGACATCTGCCTGGTCAATGTGGTAACGGTTCAGGACGTGACGCCTGACCCTGATCCGCCTGATAAAGCGCATCCTTATCTTTTCATAAATAAAGGCAACGTGCCGGAAACGCGTAAGTTCGTGGCCACGGCGCAGGCTATCCAGGACGGAGTGGCGGTACCCTTGAGTCCGGTTTCTGAATATGGCTGGAAGTGGGCGCAGTGGGCGACGAGCGATAACACTATCGTGACCGTTGCCGGTGAATTACCGAACAACGTCGGTACATCGGACGTGGCGGATGCGACATCCGCGGAAACGCCAAAGAACGGCAATGCGATTTTGACGGCCTTCCTCGAGATCACAAAAGACGAAGTCAGTGTTCCCTCGACCACGGGCAATGGCATGCAGGGAATAGCTTCGGTAGCGGTTTTAGTCTGCGAAAATCCCTGGCCGGATATTGAAGCCTCGCCTTTTCGCGACGTTGATCCGTCCGGAACCGTACCAAAATCCAGCTTCGTGCCAGGCGATGAATTTTATGGCGGTCCGTTCTATAATTTTTCCACCATGTATTGCCGAGATGCGGGTAAAGGCGCGGACAAGAAAGATGATCTGCCCCTGCTTGAGATCAACCAGGTAAAACAAACTTCTCTTGATGCACAAAACGGAATTTTGCGGCAATACCTCTTTACCTATCCGCCGGAAACCGAGAGTACTCGCGAAGAATACAGGGGACTGCAAAAGGACGGTATCGGCATCCGCATCGTGACCAATCCGCAGCACCTTTCGCCGGCTGAATGGTTCAGGTCAAAAGGTTTCGGCAGTTCGCCGAAATCCATGACCATCGACGGCTATCCGGCCGTGAGCGACGGCACGACGATTTATGTGGCGGCGGCGAACCGGGTCGACTCTAATGGCGGGAAAATTTATTCTAATATTTATCTGATTTCGTATAATCCCGATGCCGGATCCGTGACAAAGGGAATCTACGACCAGATGGTCAAATACCTGACCTTTAACATCAACATGTTGAACCAGAGCAATGTCTGCATCGAGGATGATAGCGAAAATCCTTACACCGATATTACCTTGAATTACGGCAAACCCATCAAGTGTTCGGCTGACTGGACATGCCTGACCATCGGCGTGCCGAAACTGCATTGCGACAGCGACAAACAAAAGATAATTCGCGATACCACGCGCATCACGGATTTCCAATCCATAGCCAGGACGCTGGAAGGCTCCAGAGATTCCCAGGGAAAATATCCGCAGGCTTTGGCCGGAACTTATTTGAGGAATTTTTCCAATTCATTATGGTCTTCGTGGGTTTCGGAACTTGGCCAGGCGACCGGTAAGACCCTGCCGATTGATCCGGTTAATAGATTTTTGACCTGCGGACGCTGCCAGAAAACCAATACGCCGTGCCGTAATAATAATGATTGTCCCAAAACCGAAGACGCAAACGAATGTCAGGGAGGGATTGAGGTTGGCGGTGCCTGGACGCCCAATGCAGATATTGATCCGCAGACCTGCTGGGATCAGAAAAATCATAAATATGTTTGTCCGAGGATAGGATTTACTGATTATGGTTCGTCGAGACTTTATCAATACCAGTCGCTGGTAGGCGGAACAAGGTACGAGTTGGGAGCGGAATTCGAGATACCGCCGACTGATCCCAAGAATTGGTGGTCGCCGACTTTGGCGCAGGGCGTGTATCAGTGCATAACAACGTCTACATTGGGAAATTTCTGCGCCGGGGCAGACGGTTTAGCTGACGATAAGCTTTGCCGGCCTTGTCCGGATCCGAATAGTTGCAAGACATGCCAGGGTGGAGCAAAGAATGGGAATTTCTGCGCAGACAGCACGAACTGTGACGGCAAACCGTGTTTAGAAAATTCGAATGATTATCCGGTCATCTCCGGCGCCTGCCGGCAGTTTGGCGGAACCTACAAATATTCCGACATCTGTACTAATCAGGCATTCGGTGATTCAGGCGTGTGCGGCGATGGCGTGTTGAATTTATCGGGTGGAGAGATATGCGAAATCGGTCAGACCAAATACCTGCCTTGTACTGTCCCGGTTACCAATGAAGATGGATTCAGGCGCCAGATGTGCGATCCGAATTCCTGCACTGGTTATATCGATGATATCCAGCATCCGCAGTGCATTCCAGCCATCTTCTGCGGCAACGGAAGGATCGATAAAGGTTGCGGCGGTACAATCAACAAACCGTGTTTATCCGACGCCGATTGTACGGTTACCGTTTCCTGTACGCCCGTCGAGACCTGCGATGACGGTTCACTGAATAATACCTATGGGCATTGCAATAATAATTGCCAGGGACCGGCGGCTTATTGCGGCGACAGCGCGCTTTCGCCCGGCGAGTTTTGCGACAATGGCGTTTCGAATGGAGTGAACGGCAACGGCGATTATGAAAGCAAATGCAGTCTTGATTGCAAGAGCGTGGGGCCGTTTTGCGGCGACGCGGAAATCAACGGACCGGAACAGTGCGACGGAGGCGCGGAAATCACCAAGAGCAAGATCTGTAGCGCACCGGTATCCGCGGCAGGCAAACTGAAATGCGCCGAAGATACAGATTGCGGAGCCGGCGGAGTCTGTGGCGGTACAGAAGCCACAAAGTCATGCGAAGGCGTAATCGATTCGGCAACAGGAAGGGAGACCCAGCATTCCAGAGTCTGTAAGAATGTTTGTTCCTGGAGCGATTGGTCCGACTGCCTGCCGATAGGGTCTTGCGGCGACGGCATCATGGATTTTAATGAAGAATGCGACAGCGGCGAAGGCAACGGCGATACCAAAGCGTGTACCTCGAAATGCAAGAAGAATACCTGTGGCGACGGCAAGGTCTACGTAGGAGTTGAAGAATGCGACAGCGGCGAAGATAACGGTAGCGTTACCTGCAGCGCCGATTATGATTCCATGTGCTTGTCCTGCAGTGCTTCTTGCAAATTCCAGGCAACGGCCGGCGGGTATTGCGGCGATGCGCAAAAGAACGGTCCGGAACAATGCGACGGCAACGGGCCGGCGACGGCGAGCGCGTCCTGTCCGTTTAGCGGACACGTATTTGAGGGTGCTTTATGCCCGATCGTAAGTCCTTCCTGCACTCAACCGCCTTGTGGCGCCACAATACAAGCCCAAGGACAAACCGAGGTTACCTGCAAGTCTTTAGGCTATGATTTTTCCAAAAACCTGGCCACGCCGTCGATTACAGAGCCAGGCAAATGGCCGACTGGAGTAGTATTGAAGGAAGAAGATAAGGGTGCGGAGGACTTCCATCTATGCACGGGATGGTTGTCTTTCCTGGATAATTGGGCACAGAGAATGATGTATCATATATGCCTGGGACTGACCTGTAATCCCACTACTCATGTCGTAACGTATCAAAATCCTCTGCCCTCGGTTAAAGATTTTTGGAAATGTGTAGCGGAAAAAGGACCGGATTACGGTATAAAAATTAATACAATCGGTGAAATAGTTAGTTGCACGCCATCCTGCGGCTTCGGTAATTGTGCCAGGTGTTCGGACGAGCCGGGTACGGGTACAATCGAGGGCCGGGTACTTGATGCGATTTATCAGCGTGCCGTTCCCGGTGCCCGTGTCTCATTACTTTATAAGGGTACTAAAGTGGATGAAGCATTCGCTGATCAAAATGGTTATTTCAAATTCACCACCCTGAATACCAATTCAGCCTGCAATTCGTACCGCATGGTTGTCGATTACTACCAGGACAACGTTTGCACTAATCTTGAACATGATGGATATGATTGTTGCGAAACTGATAATTGTACTCCGCCGCTCTACTCCCCCAGGGGCATAGACGAGGGTCAAACCGGCGGATATATACCATATACTTCAGATACTTTCAGTCATGAAAGTTATATGGCGAATGCGCCTGCTGATATAAAAATTGTTGATATCTCTCTAATGCCGCGTCCGGCACCCGGTAGTGCATATCTTTATATTGGCTGGGATTATGCAAGCGGGTTCCGAGAAATGTGGCAAATACACACCATATTGCCATTATGGCCAGATAGTAACACGGTTTTAAATCAAGGATTCGTGGTACCGCTTAAAGGCCACAAGTCAACATCCTGGGAAGGCGAAATTATTGGAAAATGCGACTATTTTCAGAGGCCGGCCGGGAATCGCGAGTGCGCCCGTGATATTACCTGGAAGAGCATGGGCCTATGGGATATCGAGCAGTTTCCTAATGCCAAGAACATTTGTTTAAGAAGATTTGGAGATGTCAGTACAAGTCAGTGGGCAGGTAAACTTATAGATGCTTGTCCGTTTGAAGGTCCGCAAGCATGTTTAGCGCTGCTTCCAAAGAATATTGAGCTAGGCGAAGATTACAAATGGGATATGCTTAAATGCATGTTAACAGAGCCGGAGAGTCCAGGTTATGAAATTTGCCACCGTTGCGGAGCCGATGCCAGCCACTACGAGAACGGTGAGAATCAATGTCAGAAAAATGTCAGCTGGGAAGATTGCATAGACATCACTTATCCGCCGGTGTTATCCATGGTGAATTATAATGCTATGTCTCTGTTTGGGGGCGTAATAGAATTCGATTTTGCGAAAAACGGGAAAGGTAATAACCATACTGATTTATATCAGCGCAATTTTAAGGCCACGGTAGTTTCGAGCGATAAGAGCGGGAATGTGGTTGTAAAGAATTTTATACCGCCCCCGGGAGTAGGTCATGGCTATGTCTGGAGGATAGCTCAAATAAATGCGACGACCGGTGATATTTTTGGCATCAATGAATATGTCGGTACAGCTGATGACGTCAAAAAAGTGCAACAGAATGAGAATCTGACTGACAAAAAAGAAAGCGCTTCTTCGGCCGTTGAAAATGCAAAACCTGTTCCGGGTATGGCCTGTTATCGGCATGAGTTTCAGTGTACCGGAAGCGGTTTTTTCTGTAATAATGATGCTCCGAGGGGGGTCGGCAGTATGACCTTTGCGACGAGTACTTATTTGAACGCATTAAATGAAAGTTGTGACAAGGCTACTAATTGTCCGACCGGTTTTAAATGCGGAACTCTCGATTCAAGGGTATTCAGCCATCTTAATTGGTAGATATGAAAAAATTATTTTACGTAGGATTAAGTCTGCTCGGCATAGGGATAATGGTCGGGGTGGTGTTGTTTTTGCGAAGTCGGAATATGGCTGGTCTGGAAAATGGAGGTACGTTGCTGAATAAACCGGTGCAGACCGGGAAAAAAGCCGACGGCTCAATTTCGCCCAAGGCCATGCCCTACACTCCGATCGAAGAAGTACCGTTTGTTCCTCCTTATAAACCAGGCGATGAACCGCCCCCGGAGACTGAGTCTATAGACATGATTTCAACTACAACTAACCAATAATATGTTCGATTCAACACCACCCAACCTACCCATCGAGCCGCAGACTCCGGTTTCTGCCACGCCTCCGTCAGCACCAATTAAAGCGCCCATGCCAGTCGCGCCTGGTTTGGGAATGCCACCGGCGGTTATGGTTTCTTCGAGTAAAAAAGAACCTGAGGATATTTTTGCGGATATTGATCAGGGTACGGGAATTCATGAAGAAGCTCCTATGGCGGTAGAAACCGGAAGGAGTGGATCATCGCCTTTAAAGTGGGTTGCCGTGGTAGGAATCTCCTTAGTCGTTTTAGGTGGATTAGGTTTTGCGGCCTGGTATTTTTTAATTCGCGTCCCAGCTTCGCAAGAGGTAACTCCGGTTGTAGTTGCAGAGCCGTTGCCTGTTGAACAAATAGAAAAACCACCGGTAATAGAACAGCTGATCGTGACCGAACAACCGGCTTCTAGCATCAACGTACCTCCGCCGGTTCCAATTGCACCTCCGCCAGCGCAAGAAACGGCAGAGGATCTTAATATTCAACCCATTGAAGGCAAAGACACGGATGCAGACGGTTTAACCGACGTCGAAGAAGCCGTATTTGGAACTAATCCGGCGATAAAAGATACGGACGGGGATGGATTTTCTGACGGCAGTGAAGTGTCGAATTTGTATTCGCCAAAAGCGAATGCCAGACCGCTTGAAGCAGAATCGGACATGCAAAAAATTACTTGGAAAAATTGGAACTTTTTGATACCGAGCGCCTGGTCTATATTCGAAGATCCGGTTTTTCCGGACAGACTCATGATTACGACTGCCGAAGCAGCTAGATTTAAATTAGAATCCGAAACTTTGCCTACGGGTACGACATTGGAACAGTGGGCGCCGGCAAATTTTCAGCCTTATAAGTCATTTAATACCAAGAATGGTTTGCAAGTGTTGCAGCCGCAAAGTAGCATGAATGTTTATTATACGGCTTTGGGTGACAGTGTGTTGATACTCACGTATGATTTAAACGGCGATACATCGTATGAATATCGTACTAGTTTTACGATGCTTTTAAACTCATTGCATGAATGAGTGACGTTTAGTCCGCTATGCCAGATGAACCCTTAAATACAGCGGGTGCAACCGCCATAAAAGAGGCGGAGCCTGAGATCCAGGTTATCCCCGAAAAATATTACGGGGCTGCTCTTAAGGCGCGTATACCGGAAGAGGGTGGAGCGGAAGTTGCGGCTAATGCTCGAGCCGGTAAAAAAAATACTGCATTGATAGCGATGGCTATCGTTATTTTGGTTTTAGGTGCCGGCGGAGCATTTATATATTTCAATCCTGGCTTAATATTTCCATCGCAGCCTGCGGCTAAACCGGTGGAAAAACCCGTGACGCCACCACCGCTTCCGCCGCAACCGCCAAGTTCTCCAAGTAATACCATGGCTACCTCTACCAATCCGCAAAGCGTAGCCGTTACCTGGATAGATACCGCGGCTAACGAATCCGGGTTTAGAATAGAAAGAGCGGAAGAAGACGGTGTGTTTGTCAGCGTTACAAATTTACCGCCAAACAGTACTTCATTTCTTGATAACTCCGTCATTTCTACAAAAACCTATCGCTATCGTGTGATTGCTTTAAACCAAGACGGAGAGTCCGAACCTTCGCCTGAAGTTCAGGCCACAGTTCAGTCTTTACCGCCTCCGCCTCCTGAGCAGCCAAAACTTCCTCCGGCCGGCTTGGACACGGATTCAGACGGTTTGTCTGATTTGGAGGAAACTCTTTTTGTAACTGACCCACGTAATCCTGATACGGATAGTGATGGATTTTTAGATGGCAACGAAGTATTCCATCTTTATAATCCTAATGGCCAGGCACCGTCTAAGCTTTTAGATGCTAAGCTGGTTCAGATAATTGAGAATCCGGTTGGTTGGTCGATGCAGATACCGATAAATTGGGAAATTAAAGTTTCAACGGATGGACTAACGGCTGTTTTTAATAGTAAGCACGGCGAGACATTTAAAATGTCGATAGAAGATAACGAAAAAAATCTGCCAGCACTGGACTGGTATCTGGCCAAGCATCCGGATGTTAAATCCCAGCAGGTCATGCAATATCGCTCAAAACAAGGTTATGAGGGAATAATAGGGGCTGATGTTTTATCTACTTATATACCGTGGGGCGGCAAGGTTTTTGTCTTCACTTACGACTTGGGAGATCAGCCGTTTATCAATTATCGGACTACTTATTCCATGATGCTTAATTCTTTGATTCTGAAAGGCTTGCCGCAGATAATAGTTGGAACGCAAACTGGAACTTTACCATTTGAGCCGGCGGCAACGACGCCTGGAGTGGTTACACAACCGCAACCTGTAGACATATTTCCTACCGCTGGAGAGAATGGAGAAGAAACGGAACAACCGATAACTGAAATTCAGCCCGCGACCACGACTGTTCAAGAAGATAGTGCGGTTTCCACTTCAACACCATGATAAAAATCAACGTTATCGGACGATTACCTGGAGGTGTTACTAAAACACTAGCTTCCCGTTCGGTAGCTTCGGCGGTTTTAGCGGCGGGCGTAAAAGAAAAAGCGGAAATAAATTTAATATTCGTAGATCAAAAAAAGATTCGTGAACTTAATCGTTTTTGGAGAAAAAAAGACAAAGCGACGGATGTTTTATCATTTCAGGAGCCGAAAATACCGTGCCCTAAAGACAAGGTCTTGCTAGGGGAGGTATTTGTTTCCCCGGCATTTATCAAAGAAACCGTAAAAAAAGAAGGTGGAAAATTTGTTGAAGAAGTCGTGCGGGCAATAATACATGGCGTACTGCATATCTTGGGTTATAACCATTCAAAAACATCAGAACGAAAGCTGATGTTTTCAATTCAAGAGTCGGCTTTTAAAATGTCATTGATCAAAATATGAGTTTTTTCCCCGGCATAAATAGCAGCATGAGGCACGCTTGGCGTGGGCTCTTGGTGGCTTTTAAAACAGAAAGAAGTTTTAGAATTCAAGTTGCTTTGGCATTCGTGATTTTACTGTTAATTTTAGTTCTTCCGCTTAAAACATCGGAGACAGTATTACTGCTAGTAGTTATGGCGGCTGTTCTTGTGCTAGAATTACTAAACAGCACGGTTGAGCGCTTGGTTGATTTGGTTAAACCAAGACTGCAGGGCTATGTTCGCGACATTAAAGATTTGATGGCCGCGACCGTATTGGTAGCCTCGATTTTTGCGGCTGTGATCGGTATTCTGGTATTAAGTCCGTACTTAATTTCACTTATTGAAAGACTATGAAAGAGCGTTTGCTCGTCGGCCTTGACTTAGGCACATCAAAAATCCGGATTGCCGTCGGACAAATAGTTTTGAATTCTGAAAAAAAACAGATACTTAATATCATTGGAGGAGTTGAATCACCAAGCCAGGGAATCGCGAAAGGCGGAATAACTTCGCTTGAAGATACGGTCAGCTCCATAACCGCTTGTCTGGAACAGGCTGAACGGGTGGTCGGACTGCCGCTCCCCGAAGCAGCGGTCGGCATCGGCGGAAAATTCATTTCCACACAAGAGGCTAAAGGAGTAATTGGAGTATCAAGAACAGATGGGGAAATCAGAGCCGAGGATGTAGGAAGAGCTTTGGAAGCGGCAAAGACATTTGTTAATCCTGCGAATCAGGAGATTATTCATATTTTACCTCGTGGTTTTACGGTTGACGGGCAAATCGGAATAAAAGATCCCATAGGGATGCAGGGCATTAGGTTGGAGGCGGATGTAGAAATTGTAGAGGGTCTGTCCGGGCATATTAGGAATTTAACTAAAGCTGTATTCAGGACCGGGTTGGATGTCACAGAACTGGTTTATTCGCCGCTCGCGGCCGCTCTAGCCGTCACGTCAGCCCGGGATAAGGAGGTAGGAGTTTGTGTTTTAAATATCGGCGCAGCTACAACAGGTATGGCAGTATATGAGGATGGAGATTTATTGCATGCTATAACCCTGCCTATCGGAGCTGATCATATAACATCGGATATTGCGATCGGACTTCGTGTGTCCCTGGAAACGGCGGAGAATATTAAACGTACTTACGGTACGGCCTGGTCCGAAGGCATACCAAAGAGGGGAGAAGAACTGGACTTGAAAGAATTCGGTGAAGAGCAGGGTGAAATAGTTTCAGTCAGATTTATCGCAGAAATCATAGAAGCGCGAGTGGAGGAGATTTTTGAAAAAGTAGACGCCGAACTTCGGAAGATCGATCGTGAAGGATTGTTGCCCGCCGGCGTCGTATTAACCGGCGGTGGAGCTAAACTTTCAGGCATGGTTGAAGTAGGTAAGGAGATTTTGCGCCTGCCTTGTTCAGTAGGGCAGATCAATCTCCCGAGTTCCATGCCGGAGATTGTCCAGAATCCGGCTTTCAGCACAGCTCTAGGTTTGGTTCTTTGGTCATTCGAAGAAGAAAAAAGGGAAAATAGTCAAACCGTTGGATTATCTTCAAAGTTTACACATCAGGGTGGGTCGGCTATCTTAAGTAAGATATCAAGTCCGTTTAGAAAGATTATTAAATCTTTCGTACCTTGAGCAGGGTCGTTAAGAGGTGCAGTTGACATTTCTTGACGCAAGGTTGGGGGTTTTGTAATCTCTAAATGTATAGATACGTAATTGGTTCAATAAACATGACAATAGAGTAAATTTTGTATTCAATTCTATGGCAGAAATCAAACCAGAAGTAGAAACTTTCGCGAAGATAAAGGTTGTTGGTATTGGCGGTTCCGGTGGATCGGCGATCAACAGAATGATTTCTTCTAAAATCAGAGGTGTTGAATTTATAGCTATGAATACCGATGTGCAGGCACTTCATTATTCACAGGCGGGAATAAAACTTCACATCGGTAAAGCCACAACTCGCGGCTTGGGTGCGGGCATGGATCCGGATTTAGGTACTCGTTCCGCAGAAGAAAGCGAAGATGAAATCCGTGAAGCATTAAAAGGAGCGGATATGATTTTTATAACTTGCGGTTTGGGCGGCGGAACCGGTTCTGGAGCCGGTCCGAAGGTCGCGGAAATCGCCAAAGAGTTGGGAGCTTTGACTGTAGCTGTGGTGACCAGGCCTTTTTTATTCGAAGGTGCCCAAAGAAAAAATATCGCTGATGCGGCGTTTGAACGTATGGTAGACGTGGTCGATATGATCATCACCATACCGAATGATCGCGTCCTGCAGATTATTGATAGAAAAACATCTCTCTTGGATGCTTTTGAAATAGTTGATGATGTATTGCGCCAGGGCGTACAAGGCATTTCGGAGATTATAACCGTACCGGGTCTCATCAACGTTGATTTCGCGGATGTCAGAGCTATTATGTCCGACCGCGGTTCGGCGCTTATGGGCATCGGCCGGGGAACCGGAGAAAATCGCGCGGCTGAAGCGGCTAAGAATGCGGTTGCCTCACCGCTTCTCGAAATTTCAATCGATGGCGCCAAAGGAATTTTGTTTACAATAACCGGCGGTTCTAATTTAGGCATGTACGAAGTATCTGAAGCGGCCAAGGTAATAACCCAGTCGACTGATGCTAACGCCAAAGTTATTTTTGGCGCAATTATAGACGAAAGCATGAAAGACGAGGTGAAGGTAACGGTTATTGCAACTGGTTTTGATACGAGGTTACCGGGAATGAAAAATAAGTCAGCTCTTGTCTCCGGAGCTTTTTCCAGTTCGCGTATTCCGGAACCTTTAGATCGGATGTCATTTGCCGGTAAGCAAGTCTCTGCGAGTCCGTTTAAGCAATCCGAACCCGCATACAATGATCAGTCCGGGGATAGGATGGAGCAGTCCGTAAATCAGATAAAACAAGAATCCAAAGTTGAACAGACGAGGCAGGAACCTCAGCCGGCTGTTAATCAGCCGCACATAAAAACTCCGAATTACGCTCCGGTGCAACAAGTTAGACCAGAACAGCAGCAGACCCCACCTCCACGCGTCCACAATAAACCACAAACCGAGGACGAAGAGCTTGAGATCCCGGCTTTCATCAGAAAGAAGTTGATGTAAAAAGAGAAAGTTGCTTTAGTTTTGGTAAGATATTTGAAGGGTTCGGAGTTAGCGAGTCGAAGAAGTTAGAAATCCGCTTTCGCTAATTGAGTGAAAATTTGCTAATATGGATTGGCTTTTACAGCCAATTTTTATGTATTGTCCGGTTTGCAGCCATCAGGATACCCGCGTCGTTGATTCACGTATTACGGGTGATGGTTTTGCGATACGGCGCCGGCGTGAGTGCGATGCCTGCGGTCACCGTTTTTCTACCGGCGAAGAAATAGAGTTATTAGATTTGACGGTAGTTAAAAGAGATGGTGCCCGTCAGGCATACTCCCGCGAAAAAATTGAACACGGATTAAAAAAAGCTTTGGAGAAAAGACAAATAACGAATGCGGCTTTTCGTACCCTGGTACATAATATCGAAAGAGATATTCAACGGACAAAGGCCGATGAACTAACCAGTGCGGCCATAGGAGAGATTGTAATGAATCGCCTTAAGTCGTTCGACAAGGTGGCCTATATCCGCTTCGCTTCAGTCTACCGACAATTTGAAGACGTTGATTCTTTCACTAAAGAACTAAAAAAACTTAACGCTCGTTCAAAAAATAAAAAAAGGATTAATCGCAAACCCTAGATATGCAAAATTTTCCCAAACAGCCTAGTTTTTCTTTTACTATCATATTGACGGTGTTTATTTCATTAATCGTGAGTTCCAGCGTTGTCTCTTTTGCACCCATGTTACGACCGGAGTTACTTTCTTTTTTGAAACCGACATCACAGGCCGATCAAGCGCTACGTATCCCCGATGGCTATGAACCGGTGAAGGGGAAACTGCCGGTCGAAGAGGAGAGTGTGATAAAGATTGTAAAACAAACTCAGCCGGCAGTGGTGGCGGTAATTGTTACGGCTACCGCGGCTAATATAAAAAATTACGTGGATATCCTGGAGTTCGATCCTTTTGATCCATATTCGCCTTTTCAAATAGCACCGGAGCAACAGGCGCCGAAAGGTAAACAACAGGTCGGTGGCGGTTCCGGATTTTTTGTGAGTTCCGACGGTCTAATCGTAACAAATAAACATGTAGTGGATTTTGAAGGAGCGGAATTTTCAGTCATGACTTATGACGGCAAGGAGTTACCGGCTAAGGTTTTAGCGACTGATCCGGTGCTTGATATTGCTTTTTTGAAAGTTGAGGGAAGCGGCTTTTCGCATCTTGATTTTGCTGATTCTGACGCTGTAGTTCCGGGCCAGACCGTTATCGCCATAGGTAACGCATTAGGCGAGTTTACGAATACTGTAACCAAAGGTGTGATATCCGGTTTGAACCGGCGCATAATCGCGGGCAATGGTCCGGAGTCAGAGTTGATCGAGGAAGCTATCCAGACCGATGCGGCGATTAATCCGGGTAATTCCGGAGGTCCGCTTATCGATTTGAGCGGCGAGGTAGTCGGTCTTAACACCGCCGTCTCGGAACAAGGGCGGCTTTTAGGTTTTGCGTTACCTTCAAATTTAATTGAGCGAGATGTAGAAAATATAATTAAATACGGTAGGATTTCTCGTCCCTTTTTAGGTGTCAGGTACCAGCTAATCAGCCAGGATATAATTGAAGCCAATCAGCTTAAAGTTGATCACGGCGCTTTGATCATGAGAGGTCAAAACAGGAACGAGTTAGCGATAGCGCCCGGATCGCCAGCAGACCAGGCTGGTTTGGTCGAGAATGACATAATTTTAGAAGTCGATGGCATACGCGTCGATGAAGCTCATTCGCTGTCTTCATTAATCGGGCGTCGTTTTGTCGGTGACGAAGTAACTCTTAAAATTTATCATGCCGGTACCGAAGAGGAGGTAAAAGCCACGCTCGAAGAAATGAAAACCGAATAAAATATGAAAAACCTGAAAAGAACGAAAATAGTTTGTACACTCGGTCCGGCTACTTTTTCCAGAGAAAAAGTAAGGGCTCTGATCAAAGCTGGAATGAACGTGGCTCGTTTAAATTTTTCTCACGGTACGCATGCTGATCACGCCAAGCTGATTAAAATAATCAGACAGGAAGTAAAAAATACAGGAGAACCGATTGCAATTTTACAGGATTTACAGGGACCTAAAATCCGCGTCGGCGAATTGCCAAAAGAGGGGGTCATGCTGAAATCCGGACAGAAAATTGTTTTTACGACAGGCAAAGCAACCTTGCTGAAAAAACTTCCGGTGACATATAAAAAACTTCATCAGGATGTTAAAGCAGGAGAGAAGATGCTTTTGGACGACGGATTATTGTCCGTAGAGGTGATTAAGATCCACGGATGCGACGTAGAGTGCAAGGTAATTGATGGAGGACTTTTAACTTCACATAAGGGTTTAAATTTGCCGGAGAGCAAAGTCAGTGTTTCGTCTCTTTCATCTAAAGATAAAGATGATTTGGAATTCGGTATAAAACAAGGCGTGGATTTTGTGGCGCTTTCTTTCGTCAGGTCGGCTGATGACGTGAAAACTCTGCGACGACTTATAACGCAACATCAAAATAAAATCGGAAAGAAACAAGCGCCGATTAAAATAATCGCCAAGATAGAAAAACGCGAAGCCGTACAAAATATTGATGAAATTATCAACCTTGTTGACGGAATTATGGTGGCGCGTGGCGATTTGGGTATTGAGACGCCGGCCGAGGATGTTCCGGTGATACAAAAAAACATCATCATCAAATGTCTGGTGGCGGCTAAACCTGTGATTGTAGCCACGCAGATGCTTGATTCCATGATAAGAAATCCACGGCCGACGCGAGCCGAGGTTTCTGATGTGGCTAATGCCGTAATAGACCACGCAGATGCAGTTATGCTTTCCGGTGAAACAGCTACTGGAAAATATCCGATCCAAGCCGTGAAGATGATGACGAAAATTGCACAAGAGACTGAAGCTTCAATTTTTAATGACCTGGACGACGAAGTTAAAAAACGGGTTAAAACCGCAGAACAGGCTGTTTCCGGGATAGCTAGAATTTTAGCTGAAAATGTCGGTGCTAAGGCGATCTTAGTTGCGTCGTTAACCGGAGATTCCGCGAGACTTGTTTCGAGCCATCGCCCAGAACTTCCGATTTATGCCGTCACACCCGTATCCCGTACCCGCCATCAATTGAACTTATCATGGGATGTTTTTCCATTTGAATTGCCAAGCAAATCTTCGCTCGAAATGATAGTTAAATCAGCAGTAGATCATCTCAAAAAAGCGCGAAAAATTAAGAAAGGCGACAAGATTATCGTAGTGGCCGGTCGGCCGATCGGAAAACCGGGAACATCCAATATCGCGGAGGTGATGGAAATTTAAACCTTACTTTATTTGCGGATTATTTCCTTATTCACATTTTCCGTTTGTTTTATTATAGGTCTTATCTGAAGAACAGATACACGCAGCGCCCGAAATGCTTCCGCCGCTATTTGCGCATAAATCCATCACGATTTGCGTCCAAAAGCTGTAATACCCATATGGTAGTCCGATTGAAGCTTCAAATGCATTTCCGGCCGGACCGCCGATTGTTGACTGGCAAAAACCGGTATTTTTGTCATACATTAATTCCTGCGTCTGTCCTTCTTCAATTGAACACGTACAACAACGATCGCTTTCAAAGGAACCACCGCTAAGCTCGCAGTTGTGGCGAACGGGACCAGTGAGTGGAGGTATTGATAGCGGCTTATCTTCGGGCTAAAGTAAAAGAATTACAAAAAATATACCGACGAGGAGAATGGGGGCACTGAGCGCCCATACGAGCTTCTTTTGAGAGTGGAGCATAAGATTTTCGTTTAAGGTTACGAAGAATTTTACCAAATGTCAAAATGATCCAGGAAAACAAAACCGACCCACATGGGTCGGTTTTGTTTGGCGGGGCAGAGTGTACGAAGTGGGAACTTGGTTTAGGGATAATCAATTGGCCACATTACCCACAGCCATCCGACATTTCGGGTACGGTAATGATTAAGTTGTCAGCTTAGTGGAAAGACACGAGCAAGCGTTTTTGGTATACTGCCACTAAGCCCATTTATATATTATGCCTGACGATAATTCTTTTCGTATTTCGTACGACGGTCCAGCACTGGCGAGCCACGAAATGGACGTCAGAGAATTGGCCCCTGCCTTATTGGCTATTGGGGGGATTTTTGAAGAAGCGAACAAAGAACTTAACGGCGAACGCGTGAAGGTCGCTGTAAACATGAAGGCTGTAGAGCCAGGTTCCGTTGAGGTAGTATAGGGGTTGCACAAACACTACAGTCTCATGTTGTAGACATGTTTTCGGGCAATACTGCAACGGCCATATCAAATGCTTATTGTTTGATGGAAATTCTTGGGGTTGCGGGAGGGGGTGCTGGCCTTTTCGGACTCATCAAATGGCTCAAGAATCGTCAAATCAAAAATATCGTAAAACTCGATACTGGCGATGCGCAGATTGAGGCTGAGGGCGGTGAAGTTAGGGTCGCGTCAATGAAGGAGGTCAAATTATTGGGAATTTTGAGCATAAGAAAAAATGTTGAAGCGTTTGTTAAGCCATTGGAAAAAGAGGGCGTCGATAAGGTTGCTTTTATCAGCAAAGACGGAAGACAGGAGATTACAAAGCAGGAGATTGAATACTTTAAGGCACCAATTATCGAAGAAGAAATTATAGGAGAAACGGTAACACAAAAAAGCCTACAAATAATGAATGCTGCTTTCCAAGAAGGTGGTAAGTGGAAATTCTTTGATGGAACATCGGCATTTTTCGCTGACATCCAAGACCCTGAATTTATCAGAAAGATACAACACAATGAGGTCGCTTTCGCAAAAGATGATATTTTGCACGTTGAGCTCAAAACTGTCCAATCATTAGTGAATGGGCAAATCAGGGCTGACCACATAATCGTCAAAATACTCGGGCATAGAAGTGCCGCAGTTCAAATTCGTTTTCCTTTTTCCGACAAAGAATAGGTCTCTTTGTTCTTCGACTGTTTAAGAAGAGGTCTATTTTGTATATAAGCAATTATCGTAGTCAACTTGTTGACGCGCGTATGTCTCGCACCCCTCATTGAATGACTCGGAATTGCCATTGCAATCAGTGCCGTTCTCTTGCGCTCATTCGTAACCGGCGTAATGGCCCGAACCCTCATCATGGGGGTTCTCCGGCTCCAAGCGGCTGCAGTCGGTAACCTTTTCGCCCGTGACTTCACTTTCATACGGCCTGTTACTGGATTTTTTCTCACTGCCAGACGAACTACAACCTGCGCCAAAAATAAGTAGGCTTAAAGCAATGAGGACCGCTGATTGGATGTCTTTACCCATAGCAGCGGGACATTGTTGACGTTCAAGATATATCCCATGCTTTCCAATCCACCGGCTTTACCCGCAGTAGGAATGCCCAGGAAGCAATTTTTTGAAATATCAATCGCCGTTCCACCTGAATTGCCATGGTCAATTTTTGCGGAGGTCATGTAATTATTCGTGTCTCCTACATGACTGCTTAATAGCCCATCCGTGATAGTGACATTGCCACCTCCAATAGCGGGATAGCCGTAAATCTTTATTTTATCTCCGATAGTAACCTGATTGTCTTTACAGAAAGGTAGCGTTAGGGAGTTGCTTTGATGATTCCCTTCAATTTCAAACACCCAGTAATCAGTATTATAGTCTTGGCTAATATTACGAGTAACGATATACATCTTATCGTAATTTACTCTTCCTTCATTATTACTGAATGCGACTCCGCACCTGTCAAAGTCGTAACCTTTGATATGGAAATTTGAAATAACCAAATTATTTTTAAGCAACGTTCCAGAGCCTTGTGAGATTTCGCTATTATCGGAATTTAGGCAATAAATTTTGACTGAAGAAAGAATGATTTTGTCATCGCTCATGTTCTGCACTTCTTCCTTTTTAGTAATTATCTTGGCAAGACTCTGAGATATGAACTTTGCTGTATCAATCTTTACGGCCCCACCCTCTCTGACAAAAGTGTAATAAAAGGTGTAGTCAGTTTTACGAAAATCAGTAGCCCTATCCTCGGTAGCGGTCACCGTAAAGGTGCATTCATTATTTTCACAGAACATTGCCCCGACCGAGTGATTGTACGTATCTTTATATCCCTGCTTCCATTTCGAAAAATCTTTAGTTTCCTTAAATTTATCACTGAACGCCTGGAAGGCTTCCTCGTATTTACTGCTATTAAGTAAATCGTAATAGTTTTTTATTGTATGCTCCATTTCGTTGGAACGTATTTCGTCGTCCAGAACTGTAGTACTGTTGAGTTGCTGCAAACTAGTCTTCGGGGCTTCTATGTTTAGGGTTTTATTGTTATTGCATCCGGCTGCAATAAAAATGAGCAAAAATAATGGCAAAAAATATTTCATACATCAATCTTCATAAAAATTTATCCTGGACACATCTTAATACAAATAGCAATTTATGTGAAAATTTCATCCATTCCGGAACTACAAAGAATCGTTCCATTTCTTGGTCGAAGTACCCAAATTGAAAGATTTGCCATTCTTTTCGGTTGGAACCCTTAAAAATGATTTAACTGCAAATAAAAATACCCCTATATCTCAAGGGATGTCTTTATGGCGGGTGCGAAGGGATTCGAACCCTCGATCTTCTCCGTGACAGGGAGACGTGTTAACCGGGCTACACCACGCACCCGTGGCGTTTGTCTATCAATGTGGCCAAAAAAGTATCATGTGGCTTAATAAATTGCAAGAGCCTAAGTCGATCTGTCAAACGGAAGTTAGAATGTCCTCTTTCTAGGGAAGTTAGAATGTCCCTTTTTAAGAGGCGGCTTTTTGGGCATCGGCATGGAACCTCTGCCGCCAGGGATGGTCGGCTCGAGGCTTAGTCGATTGCGGTGCTGACCT
>JBDRFZ010000014.1:0-58700 GCA_043818395.1 Patescibacteria group bacterium | reverse complement strand
AGGTCAGCACCGCAATCGACTAAGCCTCGAGCCGACCATCCCTGGCGGCAGAGGTTCCATGCCGATGCCCAAAAAGCCGCCTCTTAAAAAGGGACATTCTAACTTCCCTAGAAAGAGGACATTCTAACTTCCGTTTGACAGGTTGGTTAAATCGCCTTGACTGACTTGGTAAGTTATTTTAATATATAGACAAGTATCTATATAATATGAATGATGTATTTAAAGCATTAGCCGATCCTAATCGGCGAAAAATTTTAAGCCTACTTAAGAAAAAGGATATGTCTGTATCCGATATTCAAAAACATTTTTCTTTTACCCAGGCCTCGTTATCGCATCATTTGGATATCTTGAGGCGTGCGGATTTGGTAGTGACCGAAAGACGCGGTCAATTCATCTATTACTCGCTAAATATATCGGTTTTTGAAGATATCGCGCAAACTATTCTTAATTATTTTAAATATGAAAAATAATATTAAAATCCAAACCATGACCGCGATTCGCATTATTTTAGTCGCGCTAATGTTTGCGGCCGGGGCTATATTCTACAAATACCTGCCGGATATGATTCCAACGCATTGGGGATTCGAAGGCCAACCAAACCAGTGGTCGCCAAAATCCTGGGGGACTTGGTTGGTGCCGGGCTTGTCTCTGGTTTTTCTTGTTCTTTTTCCGCTTTTACCGAAGCTCGATCCCAAACGAGAGAACTATAAAAATTTTAAAAGTTCATGGGAAGTAATCCAGACTTCATTCATCGCCATAATGGCTTACATGTACGCCATTACGTTATATGCCACTTTTTACCCAGAATATAACGACATGGTCGGTCGCGCAGTAGTCCTTGGTATCGGCGTTCTCTTCGTAATCTTGGGTAATGTTATGGGCAAAGTGAGGCAGAATTATTTCGTGGGTCTCAAGACTCCTTGGACTTTAGATGATCCGGAGGTTTGGCAAAAAAGCCAGCGTTTTGCCGGTTGGATGTTCGTTTTTGCAGGCCTCGCTTTCATTATCGAAGCCATTATTTGGTTCGTAATTATCTATGTTTTTATTGTTTCGATGGTAGCCGTTGTCATTGCGCCAATCGTGTATTCGTATCTATTGTCGAAGAAGAAAAAGGATTGAACCCTTGTTTTAAAAGATTCTGGATCGGCAAAAACAACGGTTGCGGCAAATTATCCCAGGTAAACCATTCCCAGCGTTCGCATTTTTCCGGTTCCATAACCCTGACTTCATCGGAGGCATAGTCAGCGAGCATAAAGATCGTGATGTAATGCTTACCTTCTTTTTCAAAAATATCATTTGTCGCAGTCGCGAAACGCAGGTTCTTGATTTTGATGCCGGTTTCCTCGGTTACTTCCCGGCGAGCGCAGTCCTGCCATGATTCGTTAAATTCAAGATGGCCTCCACCGAAACTCCATGAGCCGTCGCCGTGAGCATTTTTTCGTTTGCCGAGCAGGACTTTACCGTCTTTGATAATAATCACCCCGATTCCGATTTTTGGTCGATTTTCCATAGATATTTAATCCCTCTTTTTTCGTCTCGACCAACCAATTAGGTATAGCGCACCGATCAGGAACGCGGGACCGGCAATGATCGTGCTCCAGGAGAGGGCGAGATACCAGGGAATTTCACGAAAAAGCGTGAGAATAATGTACAGAAATCCGGCGACGATGAAAGTAATGCCGCCCACGATCTCGCGTTTCCAAGAGATCAGTACCATGATGAGCAGGATAAGTGCCGGGATGTTGTGTATGAAGAGTCCGACGAGCGTTCCCCAAAAATCGAGGCCGAGTTCGAAGATGTCGAGCGAGAAGATCATGAGGAACGCGACAAACGTGAGGGAGAGGACGCGCGGTGTCCAGTAGATGAACGAGTTTAGATACTTTTTCATATAATCGATTTCATCCGATATTATCATTTATTCCTGTATAAACTGCACTCTTCCGACTTCTCCCGTATCCAATCTGACTTTGATTCCGCGTGGATGCACCGGGGCGCTCGTCAAAATATCTTTGACGATTCCCTGGGTCATTCGGTCGGTTTTTTGATCTTCTTTTTTTACGATAACCACGACTAGTCCTGGTTTGATGTCGCGACGAATTGTGCCATCCATAAGTCATTACTTATTTTTTCTTTTTGGCTGTTTTTCTTTATCAATAAAAAACGTCACAAAAGTAGAGGAGATGTCGGCGGTTATAAGCGAAAATAATCCAACGCCGGAGATGATTAATATTATCGCAAAAATCCTGCCTTCCATGGTCGTGGGGTAGATTAAGGCATCACCTACGGTTGAAGCAGTCATGAAAGCCCACCATAAAGCATCGAAATAAGAAGTTACGTTCGGGTTGATACTTTTTTCGAACATATAAAAACCAGCAGAACAAAATAGCATGATCATTATGGTAATAAGAACATAAGCGGTAAGCATGCTACGCAACCGGTTTTGAGTGGCAAAATTGATAATCGGACTAATGCCCTTGAAACCACGAAACATTTTTAGCAGATTTAAAACTCTGACAAGTCTTACCAGTCTAAAAATACGCAACACACGAAGCACTGCTACAAAAGGAAGAGAGGCTATGATGTCTAAAATATGCTTGCGAGCGTAAAGAGCAAGTCCATAGTTAAAAAGCCAGGCTTCGTAAATAATATCTGATATAAAGATGCAACAGATGATGAAGTCAATAATCTCCAGGATGATTTCGGTTTGCAGAGAATATTCAAAAACCAGAGCTGCAAAAAACTCAATAACTACGTAAAAAGAAAGAAGAATAATTATGTACTGTTTGGCCTGGTATAAGGGATTTTTATATATTTTTTTGGTCATTAAGAAGATTATAGCAAGAAAGCCCTGTTCAAACTAAAGACTTCCAGTTTTCTTTATAGTATTGGTATTTGGCGGTGAATTCTTCTTTTGACGTGAGATTGATACCAAGATGATCAAGCTTATCTTTGAGTTCATCGTATATTTTTTCTTTGTCATTTTCCGCGGCTAATTTTTCCAATTCGATGATTTGTCCGTAACCTTTGGTAGAATCTAAGCAGACCGTAATACCACCCCATTTGAATTCAAATCTTTTTCGAAACCATTTGATCTCCACTTCGTAACCTAGAGCGATAAATAGCCTTTCTAGTTCTTCGAATTGGCCGCGATCGAATTTGATCTCTATTTCCTCGCGATAATCATCGTGGATTTTTCCTTTTTTCAGCCAGATTTTTGCATAAAAATCATTCCTTTGGAGCCGTAAATCATGTTCGCCGTTGAAATAATATGACTCCTGATTATCTTCATTTATAAATTCAGAGTTCTTTTTAAAATAATCCAGAAGTTGGTTGTATTGATCCATCTTTAGAAAGCTTCTGACCTCGACCTCAATATGCATAAAATAAACCGGTATTATTTTTTTCTTTTTCTAGCAAATACTAATCCAATTAATCCTATCACTACAAAAGACAATATTAAAACAAAAAATATTTCTTTCGATTTGTTTGTTTCTATTTCAGACGATGGTTCTGTGATTGGTGCGGTATCAGTTGGTCTTAATCCGATAATCGATAAATTATCCCGTATCTTCTTCCAAGATCGAAATTCGGTTTCAATATCAAAAGTTGTTTTTTCTGTAATTCCGTTTGCATCAGCCGAAACCATTTCACCTGGTCCGACGTCGGTTTGCTGGCCGGTGGCTAGCGCCTGAAAACCCATTAAACCTTCGATGACCTTGATCGTGGAATTGGTTCCATCCTCTGAAGCTATAAAAGTTGTGCCTTTGGTACCAGCGACTGCTTGATTCATAGTAACATCTAGATGACCTGTCTCGTAAATATGTTTAAGATTGACCCAAATATTCCCGGCCACTAGTTTTAATTTACTTTGTTTCTCCGGAGCTGCCCCGAGTATCACCTGTGTGCGTGCCTTCATGATAAAGGTACTCATGTCTGCATAACTAATAATCGCACAACTGGCACCACCGGTTTGAATCACATCGCCTTCTTCGAGTACCATATCGTCTTCAGCAGGCCGTTCATCGTTGACGTTACCTTTAGGCGAAATTAAAACTTCACCGGAAAAAGCCGTAAAACGCGCACCCGAGTCTTTGGCCTGAGCGATTTGTATGAATTTCCATTTATTTTCATTTTCCGCTTTCGTGACCAAGCTGGCGCATAAATCTTCTTTGAATACGGCTTTGTTATTCCATTTTGTTGAACGGTCATAATCATCATCGGAACCGTTACTGTTTTTAGTTTTTCCGATTGAACGCTTCGTTCCATTAAAAAGTAATTCAAAACTTCCATTTTCAGAAGACCAACCACCAGAAACAGCGCCTTCAAAAGTCATGACGTCATTGTTATAAAAAGAAACTTTTGGCGGCGCGCTCTCATTTATCATTGAGGTTGTATGCCTGACCGTAAATCTTCCGCTCAAGCTGTTTTCTTTTGTATCATAATTTCCTTCTAAATTGAGTGTTGCATTTCCCGAAAAAAGCGAACCCTTCCAATTCAAGTCAGAAAAATTTACATTGGCCGATCCCTTTACTTTACCCAGGTCATCAATTTCAAGAGTCATGTCCTGAAATAACATTTCATTTACGTAGTCTTCTGGTGATGGATCCGTTCCCAAGACAATAAATTCCCCTTCAGTTAATACTACTCCGGCCAGGACCGGCTTAGTTAATGCGTAAATAAAAAAAATACTAAAAAGTGTAGAGAATAAAATAAGTGTTGATAATTTTTTTGGCATATATTACTCAAACTTTGATCCATTTAAATCACCATTTTGATTATAACCAGCTCTTTCCCAATAACCTTTATAATTCGCGTCGTTCGAAAGTTCGATTTTTGTTATCCATTTCACCCATTTGTAACCCCATTTGTCTTCAGCGATAACTTGAAACGGAAAGCCTCTTTCCGGCGGTATGGTAACGCCGTTCATTTTATAGGCGAGGATAATATCGTTGTCCATAACATAATCCAGAGGCAGCGAAGAAGAATAGCCATCAGCTGCATAAAAGATCACAGTGCTGCTCCCGGGTTTTATTCCCGCTTCTTTCAGCAGGTCTTTCAACAGAATTCCTTCCCATAAAATTTTCGCTGACCAGTCTTCCACGCAATTAAGAATGACGATTTTTGAGTATTTGTTATGACTCAAAACTTGGTCGTAAGTTAAAGAAAGATTGTTATCCACTGACCCTTCGATATTAAGTCTGTAGTTTTGGATATCGACATACTGCGGACCTTTGATGGAATTTTCTCGAAAATCGGAAATAGATGATAGATTTTCGCCTTGATATTCTTGTATCTCCACGCTTTTTAAACTGGTGATATTATTTGATTTTTGAGTAAGTAATTGGAGGTTGAGCTGGTTTTTAAATAAAAAAAGCCCGGCAACGGCTAAGATTAAAATTCCTCCGATGATAATGGCGCTTTTTAAATGAATATTCCCTTTCAAGATAGAAGCGAACCATTTTCGTTGTAAGATGAGATGTATGATGATCAAGAGGATGAATATTACACCCGTCCAGTCGTGCAGAACTGATATTTGCCGCATGGGCAGCCGGTCATACGGGATATGAAAGGGTTGTAATAATTCCCGGAATTTTAAAATTCCGGTAAAAGCCATGATAATGAAGCAGGCGACCATTCCGCTGATCACGATCTTTTTAGAAATGCTTTTGGTGTTTTTCGGATGTTCTTTGTCTGGCTGGTTGTTTGTCATAGATGAGTTTTAAAATCTTTTTGTATAAATATGGCAATAAGGAGCGGCGTTTGTTTTAGTGTAATATTTTTGGTGGTATTCTTCCGCCTCCCAAAAAGTAGCCGCTTTTTTAAGTTCGGTTACAATCTTGTAGCCTTTTTCTTTCAAGATGTTTATTAATTTTTGTGCAGAATCTTTTTGTTCCTGATTTGTATAAAAAATAACGGAGCGATATTGGTTACCGATATCCGGACCCTGGCCGTCAGCCTGCGTCGGATCGTGGATTTCGAAAAAATGTATTGCCAGTTCTTCGAAAGTGATTACATTGTCATCAAAAGTGATTTCTAGTACCTCGGCATGTCCGGTGCCACTAGTGCAGACCTGTTCGTACGTAGGTTTTTTAAGATCTCCTCCCATGTAGCCGACTTTTGTAGAGAATACGCCTGGTAAATTTTGAAAATGAAACTCGACTCCCCAAAAACACCCGCCGGCAAAATAAACTTTTTGAAAATCGCTATTCATCTTTTTTGAAGTTCAAGGATATAGAATTCACGCAGTGTCGTACGTTTCTTGGTGTCAAATTTTCGTTTTTAAACACATGTCCAAGATGAGCCCCGCAATTATTGCAGACTATCTCGGTCCTCGAGCCATCGGCGTCCGGAATATGTTTAACGGCACCCTTGATCTCGTCATCAAAACTCGGCCAGCCGCAACCAGAGTCGAATTTATCGCTTGATCTGTAGAGTTCGACCCCGCATCTTTTGCAGGTATAAATTCCGTGCTCCTTGTTTTCTAAAAAATTACCGCTAAACGGCACCTCGGTACCTTTGTGTAAAATCACAGCTTCTTCTTCGGGGGTCAGTTGCTTATATTCTTGGTTCATTGTTTTAAACTAAGTAGATTAGGCTTGAATGGAATTATTCGTGCGCATGTTCCATGATTACGAATTGATTAAATCCCATTTGAAATTTTATATATTTAATAGCAAAAAAACCAGCTTCTTGAGCTAACTCAAAAAGTTCCTTTTTGTCCCTATAATGCTTATGTTCTGCGATGTTGTTTTTTTCTGCTAAACCGACTAATGCTATTAATTCTAGTACAGGTTTTGCGTTGATCGTGGGTGTCGTGATTAAAATATGACCGTTAGCATTAAGTAGATGTTTGAAATTTTTAAAGAGGTTATATATTTCGGGTACACTCATGTGTTCGATAACAGCCAAAGCTACTATCGTATCAAAGTATTTTACGTTCATTTCCGAGTGGTCACAATTAACAACGGTATAGTTACTTTTTACATACTTTTTTAATCCCTCTTTATTACCGCCAAAATCTAAAAAGTCACCTTTTAGTAGATGTCGCACCATTTTGAACCTATGATTCTGTAAAAATTTGGAGCCATTTATCATCTGTTGAATATTTAAATATTCTTAAGTGTAGATTATACAAATAACCAGGGGCAGTAAACTGAAATTATTGTGCGTATGCTAAAAACGAATATTTTCCAATACCAATTTTAAGTCTTGCGTGTCAAGAAATAGGTTTGAAAAATTACATCAGCCGACTACTTTCGACATGTCTGAAGCTGTGTAGCAACTTGGGTTGAGGCTCTGCAATAGCCGAATCTCATTTAGCTAACGTATCGGCACATGCGAAGTTGCGCCGTGGATTATTGATAAAACTTGTTAATTATCGCTTGGCTTGATTATACCACTAAACTTGTTATTTTGTCAGCGCAATTTGGGTGAGGAAATTTTTTACACCTTAATTAAAAAAGTCTAAAAAATGAGAAATTTCTGAACCGCATGTGCCGTGTTAGATGATGTTTTTGTGTGACACTATTCCGCTTAAATGTAATAACAATGGCATCAGAGAAATACCATCACTAATTTCGTTTTTTGCGATTAACTTTTTTATTTCATCTGAAGAAAGCCAATGGATTTCCTTGACTTCGTCTGTGTCAAACTCAACTTGCTTATTATCTTCAACCTCGCCAAATACTATATGTACATTTTGATTTGACATGCCATTGGAGGGATAATAAGAATAAAGAAGTTTTAATGCCTTCGTTTTAAAACCAGTTTCTTCCATTACTTCTCGTTCAGCAGCTGCCAAAACATCCTCACCTTTTTCAACACCACCAGCAGGTAATTCCCATTCAATCTTTTGCGTGGTATAGCGTAAAGACTTAATAAAACATATTTCGCTCTTGGTGTTTAGCAACAATACGGTTATCGACTCCTTCGGGTAATCAAGCTGATGATATTTTTCTATAATTTTCCCAGAAGGCATTAAAACTTTGTCGATGTATAGATTAATCCATTGGCTTTCATAGATTGGTTTTCTGTCTAAACGTTTTGGTAGCATATGTTTAAAAAATAGAGAGTGTCACACAAAAATTTCATCTAACGTTAGGGATATACGAAGTTTTTCTGTAGCGTAGCGGAAGAAAAATTTGGGTGAAGCCCGAGCCGAGGGCTGAACCGTATATCCCTTGTTATACGCCCCGACGACTGAAAGGAGGAGAGCGCAGCGTGGCACGAGGCGTAGCGGAGTGAGTTCAAAAAATATTTTTCTTTCTCATTTATTAGATAGGCTTTCTTCATTGATTGTAAATTTGATTTTTTCCGTTTTGAAAAATGAAAGAGGGGTTAGGGGTGAATTTCATTTTTCAAAACTCTTTCTTCTTTTGGTTTTATTTTATCCATTATCCATACTGCACCATAAATGAATGGAGTATCAATCAGTGCAATCAAGATTTTTACAACCCACGTTCCTAAAATTAATGGGACAATAGGCAACACTCCATAAAACGCAATGAAGGTAAATATAACTGTGTCTAAAAGTTGACTTACAATTGTTGAAGCGTTGTTTCTTAACCAAAGATGTTTTCCATTGGTTTTCTTTTTCCAAAAGTGGAAAGCCCAAACATCATGATGTTGCGAAATAAGATAAGCAATAAAACTTGCGACTGTGATTCTAGGAGTTAAAGCTAAAACTTTTGCAAACATTTCCGAAAATTCGGTTGCGAAAACGGCAGGTTGCCAATTAACCACAATGTAGACGGAAACAATAAGAACTAAGCCGGAAAAAAAACCTGCCCAAACTGCTTTTCGTGCTTCCTTTTTCCCCCATTTTTCCGAGATTAAGTCAGTGATAAAAAACGTCATTGAAATAACAATCACTCCAGCAGGAACAGTAAATGAACCAAATTGAACGATTTTATTGGCGAAAATGTTTGCCATTACAACAAGAGCAGAAACCAAAGCGATAGGATATTCAACGCCGTATCTTTTCCCGAGAATTCCTGCAAGAGAGCCAACTAAAAAAGTGGCGAGTATCCATATGATTATGATTGATATTTCCATAGTGTTTTTGAATTAATGATTTATATAAATTTTACTCTTTGTCGCTTTCAATCCAAACTTCTACTGGTTGATGTGCTTCTGAATTTTTCACATCAACAATAACTTTTAGATATTTTGGTTGTATGGTTTTGGTGATTTCTATAAAAATATGGTTTGCCAATTCTTCGGCTGTAAGCTTTTCTTTCGTGATGTCTTGAATATATCTCTCCAAATCAACGTATTCAAGTACTTCATTTATTGGGTGATATTCGGAAATAACAAAACCTGTAAATTTTTTGTCTGTTACAGTACAAATAGCTTCAAACGGAATAGTTATCTTTGTTCCTGATATTTTGAAATCAATGTTTAGTTTTTTTATCATAGTTTTTTAGCGGTAAAATAAGCTATATCAAGATTATTTAAGTATTTTTCCCAAAATTTCGCACCATGTTTTTTTATTCCAGTTTTAGAAATGATTGGTTTGTGCCATTTAATGTCTGTAAATCCAGCATGGCTAAGTAAATCTTTTATTGTTTCTTTGGTATGATAAAAAGCGTTTAGTGAAACAATTTTTTCATCATCATACAAATCAATCTTTAATTTCTCTCCCTCTTTGAGAGATTTTATTGTTTTTACAGAACCAAACATTTTGTTATCGTGAATGTTGGATTTTGGGGCATCAATAATACCTATGATTTTCCCGTTTTTGTTTAACGAAGTGTAAATTTTTTTAAACAATTTCAAAATAATGTTTGGTGATTTTATATATCCTAGAACAAAAGGGATATTTACAACATCAGATTTAGGATATTTAAAATCCAACATGTCTGAAAAAATAAACTGCATGTTTTGTGAAGCGTGTTTTTTTGCTTCGTCGATTTGCTTTTTTGAATTATCTATTCCGTAAACCTTTTCTGCCTTTTTAGAAAAGCCAAATGAGAAAAAACCATCTCCACAACCAACATCAATAACCACTTTGTTTTTCAGTGGCATAGCCAATTTTAATACAGTCGGCAACATGCTGTATTGTTTGTCGGGTTTTGTGTGGGTTCTCTGGTATGCCCAAAATAATTTGTCGTAATTGTTTGCTATACTTCTATTAAGTGTATTGTTTTTATAAATAAATCGTTTTCGGAACGGAGTGGAGACACCATATTATCCCCCTCTTTAAATAAAGAAAAAATCAAATTTATTCCTTTTTTAAAAGCCTATCATTCCTTATTCTCCGTTAGAAAAATATTTTTTGAATTGCGTATAACGTTTGCGTGTATGCGATGTTTGCGTAGCAAATATGGGAGAGGGCTTTGGAAAAGCCCGAACCGCATACACGCTGTTATGTGATGTAATAAAATTGATTTTTGCGATAGCAAAAATGTTTGGGGGCATTTGTATTTTATTCCAATCGGTGGCCAATCATATTGTAGTTATATCTTTGTATTGGATCAAGCGGGCTAATATCTTTCACTCTTTTGTTTGCTATATTTTTAACTTCTTTTCCTGCAAATTTATCACAGATTTCTTCGGCGAATAATCTGCCGGTTTCTGTAAGTTCAAGTTTGGTTTTGTTTGATTTTAGCAAACCTGCAA
Source organism: Patescibacteria group bacterium (assembly GCA_043818395.1). GTDB lineage: Bacteria > Patescibacteriota > Patescibacteriia > 2-12-FULL-60-25 > 2-12-FULL-60-25 > JBDRFZ01. Next base: position 48,080 of record JBDRFZ010000014.1, on the reverse strand, counting down.
CAACTAATTTTGAAATAATATTTTTATATTTGATATCAATATTTACATTGTATTTGCTTTGAATAAATTTTTTGTTTACTCCTCTGGAAAATAACCTAAACATTATATCTCTTTCTAGTAACATTTTTTTTGTTAATTTTAACGCTTTCCACGTCGGCAACTCATTTTTTTCAATACATTCATTATATTCTTTCAGAGTTGGGATGTTGAAATATTCATAGCCGTTTATAAAACCAAATGAACTTACTCCAAAAGCAAGCAATTCTGTTTCGTCTAATGACTCGAATTTTCTAATTTGTTGTTCGTTAAAAAATTCTTTGCCTCGATTGAAATAATGTAATGGGGTGTGGATATAACCAGCTTTCTTGAATTTATCCATTGTGAGTAAATACAACTCAATCCTATCCATAACCGATGGAAATGATTTGGGATCTTTTCTATATTCATACCAATTAGCCTGTGTGGCTTTAAACATATGGGGGAAAACCATAACGCAGTCAACTTGTTTTGCAATTAATGTTTCAAGGGTTTTGTTCCATGATTCTAATGCTTGTCCAGGAACACCGACCATCATATCTGCTGCTACTTGGGGTTTATTTTTTAATGATTTTAGATAATCAATAATTTCAATTTCGTCTTTTTTTGAGTGTACTCTGCCTTGTCTAGCTAAGACATTATCGTCCAAATCTACACCGCCTAAAACAATTCTGTTTACTCCAGCTTCAAGCATCGCACTGATTTTTTCTTTTTTTAACTTATCTTGGTTCAGATTTGGATTAATATCAAAAGTAAACAGAGTGCTTTTTTCTATTGAGATTTTTGTCTTTAAAAATTCGATTATGTCAGTAATTTGTTGCGGAGTCATTAAACTTGGCGTGCCTCCTCCGATATAAACGGATTTAGCTTTGATTTTTCCGATTATTCTGGTTGTAATGTCAATTTCTTTCTTTAGATTTTTCAGATATCTAGAAATTTCTTGCTCATTATTGCAAACACTGTAGAAGTGACAAAATTTACATTTTTTTTCGCAAAATGGAAAATGGAGATAAACTTCTAATTCTTTTTGAGTGTCAATATTCTTTGAAGGTTTAAAAATGTCCAATTTATTATTCAAACCGTCGTTCAGACAAATGAGGGGTGGATAATTACCCAAAATGTAATACTTTTTTAAATCACGCTCAATCCCAGCCTTCTTCAAGGTGTTTAAATTGATTTTTTTAGCCTTTTGCTTCGTTTTTTTGATTATATTCATATCAATGCAATTATTGGGTTGGAATAAAATACAAATGCCCCCAAACAAATTTCTGAAAGAAATTTCAATTTTATTATTTCACATAACTCGTTTTTATACGAAAACAATTCGTATAGATACCAACATCTTGCAGATTATACGAATTAATGGTAGCGGTAAATAGAGGTATGGGCTGTAAAGTAAATTTTACTTTTATGATACAAGAAAATATCCGGCGGACTTATCAAGAGATGCGTTTACGTAACTATAGTCCAAAGACCGTTAGATCTTATTTAACCTGCATCCGAGAGTATTTATCGTCGCATCCGAATGCGGTACAGCGCTGCGATCAGGAGGAGTTGCGTAGTTTTTTATTAGCCAAATACGACGATGATTATTCTTCGCAAACCATAAATTTATATTTGAACGCGATTAAATTTTATTACCGAGAGGTATTACGAATACCGGATACGTTGCATCTACGCTTCGCCAAGCGGTCAAAAAAGCTGCCAGCGATTTTATCACGAGCCGAAATCCAACGGATATTTGCATCCATTGCGAACAGCAAGCATCGGATATTGGCCGCTTTGTCTTATGGCGCGGGTTTACGGGTCAGCGAGGTCGTGCGTTTGCGCATCGAAGATTTAGATCTATCTGAGTTAACCGTGCATATTAAACAAGCAAAAGGCCGTAAAGATAGGTTATCCGTTATTCCCGGCGGTTTGATTGACGAGTTGAAATCGCTGTCTGCCGGCAGAGTAAGCACCGAATGTCTATTCGCAAGCGAACGCGGAGGAAGGTTGTCTGAACGCACGGCGCAGATTGTCTTTGAGCGGGCGTTGAAACAAGCCGGAATCACCAAGAATGCCACGTTTCATTCGTTGCGCCATAGCTTTGCTACGCATTTGCTGGAAAACGGTGTTGATGTTCGATATGTTCAGGAATTGCTCGGGCATCAAAATATCCGTACTACACAAATATATACGCACGTGACCAATCCGAGATTGAAGAACATCAAAAGCCCGCTGTAGGTGCATGTGGAAAAGCGACGAAAATATCGAGAAACGCGGGTATTTGACAGCGTTCTATTTTTGTTCCATGATTGGGATATATGCGCCATGATTTCATGACAAAACAAAAAAAAATACAAACGGATCAGATCGCTTTGTTCAAAGGGAAGAGGATCAGAAAGATGATCCACGAAAATGAGTGGTGGTTTTCGGTCGTGGATGTCGTTTGGGCTTTAGTGGATCAGATTGATGAATATGCGGCCAGAAAGTACTGGAATAAGCTTGCGCAGAGATTGAGAGAAGAAGGAAGCGAGGTGGTGACAAATTGTCACCGACTGAAATTGCCGGCTTCCGATGGAAAAACGTACGAAACCGACTGCGTTAATATCGAAGGTATCTTCCGCGTTGTCCAGTCTATCCCGTCACCGAAAGCCGAACCGTTCAAGCGTTGGCTTGCAAGGGTTGGATATGAACGCGTGCAAGAGGTCGAAAATCCCGAGCTCGCGACAAAAAGAACACGGATGCTCTATAAACTCAAGGGTTATAGTGAGGATTGGATCGAAAAACGTATGCGCGGAATCGCGATCCGTGAGGAATTAACGGATGAATGGCATAATCGTGGAGCCCAAGAAGAAAAGGATTATGAAATTTTAACAGCCGAAATCTCTAAAGCAACATTCGGTGTCACACCAAACGAATACAAAAAATTCAAAGGATTAAAACGCCAGAATCTCCGCGATCACATGGACGACTTTGAACTGATTTTTTCCATGCTCGGGGAACGCTCCACGACAGAGATTCATCGTACCGAAAATTCGAAAGGATTATTGAAGCTGAAAAGCGATGCCAGAGCTGGCGGAGATATCGCGGCCGTGGCGAGGAAGAGATTGGAAAGACGGCTTGGTCGATCAGTCGTATCCAAAACTAATTATCTTAAAAAATTTCAAGAGAAGAGATTGTCTTAAATATATGCTCCCTCTCACTCCAAAACAAAAAGAAGTCTTGGACTTCATTGTTTCTTTCATCAACGATCGTAATTATCCGCCGTCATTCCGCGAGATCGCGGCCGGGCTTAATTTGGCTTCGCCTTCTACGGTGCATGTCCACATCCAAGCGCTGCGCGAGCGTGGCTATCTGCGCGGCCGAGGAGGCGAGGGTATGCGCAACCTTGAGCCCACGGACAAGGCCGTGAGCTGGGGTAAGAGTGTGCTTTTGCCGCTTAAAGGCTTGATCACGGCCGGCGCGCCTATCGAGGCTATAGAAGAACACGAGACTTTCGCAGTGCCGGTTGATCTGGTTCCTCATTCGGCTAATTCGTATGTTTTAAAGGTAAAAGGTTCATCCATGATTGACGACGGCATATTGGACGGCGACTATGTGATCGTGGAACGCAACCCGTCGCCAAAAAATGGCGACGTGGTCGTAGCTTTGCTCGATAACGCGTATGCGACCCTGAAACGCTTCTACCGCGAACGTGACCGCATACGGCTCCAGCCGGCTAATTCCACCATGAAACCAATTTATTGCCACGATCCGCTTATCCAAGGAGTGGTTCGGGCGGTGATCAGACAATTTAGAATGATGTAAGCGATGAAAACGGTGAGCGGTGAACAATGAACGGTGAGCTAAAAGATAATTATCAAATTTATGTACGAAAAGATTTCTGAATCCGTGGAGGTTTTGGCCGCGTTCCGCAAAGATCGCGCCGAGCCCGTGACTTTTAAATGGCGGAATCGGTATTACCAGATAAAAAAGGTGAATATGGTACACGCGGAGCGAAAAGGCCGAGAGAAAATTACGTATTTTTCAGTATCAGACGACGCAAATGCGTATCGGTTGTCGTTTTCGTCGGAGACTATGAAGTGGAGGCTGGAAGAGATGGCAGGGATGTGAGCGGTGAGTGATAAATAAAAACCATTATTATCTCGACCAGCACAAATTTCCAATTGGAAGATTTCTCGACGAGCTCGAAATGACAATTGTTTTTTAAAAAAAAAGAACTGTCATCTCGACTAGCATGGAGAGGTCTTCAAATTGGAAATTAGTCCGGGAATGTGTTAGCGGTGAGATATGGACTGTCGATCATATTTTATCTACATACTCACAAACCGCCAAAAATCCGTTTTGTATATTGGCGTTACGAATAATTTAGAGAGGCGTCTTTATGAACATCGGATGAAAGTTATTCCCGGATTTTCCGAGAAATATCAGACGGTAAAGCTTGTGTATTACGAAGCGACGGAAGACGTTGCGTCTGCCGTTGCGCGGGAAAAGCAGCTAAAACGATGGAGCAGGAAAAAGAAAGAGTGGCTGATTGAAACTTTGAATCCGCGTTGGAATGATTTGTCGGAAGAATTTTAATTGGAAGATTTTTCGACGAGCTCGAAATGACAATTGAAAAAATGTCATCTCGACCAACGCAGAGAGATCTTCAGAATAACTGTTTTATGTTGCCGCCACTCTCTAACCGTCTCATCGCTCACGTGGATATGAATTCTTACTTCGCGTCCGTGGAGCAACAGGCGAATCCGCATTTGCGCGGTCGGCCTTTGGGTGTGTGCGCTTATTTGCATCGGCACGGCTGTGTGATCGCGGCCTCGATTGAGGCTAAACGCATGGGCATGAAAGTCGGCATGACCATGGAGGATGCGCTCGCAGTCTGTCCTTCGGCTGTATTCGTGCAAAACGATCCGCCTAAATACCGCGCTGTTACGTCACGTGTCTTTTCCATTCTGCACAAACTTACTGACCGCGTGGAATATTATTCCATTGATGAAGCTTTTTTGGATCTCACAGGTTGGTATCGCGACGCAGCTGAAGCGGCATGGTCGCTTACTCGCGCGCGGCGGCGTATGAGTGTCGAAGTGGGGGAATGGCTAAGATGTTCCATTGGCATTGCGCCGACTAAATTTTTAGCCAAGACCGCATCGGACATGGAAAAACCAAACGGCTTGGTCATCATTGACTATGAAAATTTGGACCTTGTCCTTTCGCGATTGGAACTCGACGGCGTATGCGGCATCGGGCCGCGAATTAAAAGGCGATTGGAACGTTTAGGTATCAAATCTCTTCTGGATATCAAACGCTATCCGGTGGGCAATCTCATGCGCGCTTTTGGTAAGAGCGGCTTGTATTTATGGTGCAAGATGCACGGTATGGAATTTGAATCCGTAGCCGCTTCGGAGTGCGCAGCGCCGCCAAAAACCATCGGCCATTCGTATTGTGTGCCGGATCATGTGAATCGGGATGGAAATGTTTTTTCCGTATTTATCAAACTCGTGGAGCGCGCCAGCCGGAGATTGCGGAAGTATGGCTTGTTAGCAAAAACGGTTTCGGTTTCGGTGGGATTTCGTTTTGACACGCGTTCATTCGAACATGGTGCGTACGATTTTAAGCATTTGGACGAACCGGCAGCTGATTCATTTACGTTCACGGATACGGCTTGCAATATTTTGCGTGAATTGTGGCAACCGCCGCAACGAGTAAATTTCTTGGCCGTGACCTTGTCGGATTTTTCCGTGCCTACGGGGCAGATGAATTTTTTCGTAGGGGCACAGCACGCCGTGTCACTATCGGGTCAAAACCCCGACCGCCGCTGTCTCGCCTCAAGCGCCGCGGACCTGGTGCGCGACCGTTACGGAGACGAAGCTATCATGTTCGGTTCCATGCTCGGCGTCGAGATTCATGCGCCGGATCGGATCGGATTTAGGAAGACCGGAGAGTTGGAGTTACACTGTGGATATCATTCAGAAAATAGCTAATTAATCATGGGTTGCCAGTAATCCTAAAAGCGTGATAGCTATATAGTAGGAGTTAAATATATTTTTTTTAAAAATATGATGGAGGAAAACGCAAAACAAGAAATTTTAGATGCCATTAGTCTGCTTGCCGAACAGATGCAGGGTTTAGCTAATGAATTTCATGATAACAAAAAGAAAACAGAGGCTGGATTTACCGCAGTTAAGTCTGAAATAGGTAGCATGAGGTTTGAAATAGGTGGCATGAAGTCTGAAATAAGTAGCATGAAGTCTGAAATAGTCACGAAAAGCTACTTAGATGACAAATTAGCCGATCTCCGGGGCGATCTTGTAGCTTTGACTAAAAAATCGAATGTTAAATTATCGGTTTTGGTTGAAAGCTTGGTAAAAGATGGATCGTTAAAACAAAACACAGCGAAATTAATTTTAGCTATGGAGCCGTTTGCTTCCTCATAATCTCCTCTGCCCGTGCTAGCTGTTCCGGTGTATTAATTCCGTGTAAGTCGGTTGGATCTTGGAGCTCGAATAAGTTGACGGTTTTACCTTGATTGCGCGCTATCGCTACAAGATCAGTTACATAATATTCATTCGTGACCGGCGATGGAATCAATTGTTTTACGGCTTGTCGCGCCCAATTCGCATCAAAAGCATATAAACCCGCATTAACCTTGATGACGGATTTTTCTTCGGCTGTAGCATCTTTTTCTTCGACTATTTTTAAAACAGAACCATCTTTATCCGTAATCAATCGGCCGTAACCCGTAGGATCCTTAAGTTCCAGGGCAGTCATGGTTATAGGAGCCGAATTTTCGTGATGTTTTTTTATAAGCGCGGTCAAAGTCTCTGCGCGGATGAGCGGTGCATCTCCTACGGTTAGAATTATTTCGTCAACATCTGCGGGCATAACGTCTAGTGCCGACCGAAAGGCATGGCCTGTGCCGCGAGGTTCGTCTTGCAGGGCAAAATCAGCCACCTCACTGAAGGTCGTTTTTAGAATTTTCGAAACTGGAGAATAAACTATCCAGGGTTTTGCACTCGTGGCCAAAGTTGTTGCTTTGATTATGTATTCGATTATTGGCCGGCCGCAAATCGGATGAAGGACTTTGGGTATGTCCGATTTCATCCGATTGCCTAAACCACCGGCTAAGATGACGGCTCGCAAGCTCATTACTTTATTTCGTTAATAAATTTTTTACGTCAATAAACGGCGTAGTTTCACCCGTGACAACCGGTAATTTTCCATCCCATTTTTCAAGAGCACGAAGCTGTAAAACCTGTGGATTGTCTTTTAAGGCGATAGATTCTATGCGTATAGCTTCAGCCTTGCCTCGAGCTTCCGCAATTTTTTGGTCAGCTTCAAATTTAATCTGTTCAAGTTTATTTTTAGCGGCGAGCGCCGATTGCTCGGCCATGACTTTTGCTTCAATAGCTTCATTAAACGATCGGGAGAAACTGAAATCTACGATATTGAAATCATCAACTTCAATGCCGTGCGTCGCTAACTTGTCTTTGACGTGGTTTCTGATTTCTTCGCGCACTAGTTCGCGCTTGGTAATAAGTTCCTCGGCTGTGTATTTGGCGGTCGAGGCTTTAACTGATTCTTGGAGCGCCGGGTCGATCAATCTTGATTTATATTCGGTGCCTACGTCTTGGTAGATGTTGGCGACCCTGTCCGGATTGATATGAAAGTTCAAAGCTACGATACTGGTCACACTTTGCAGATCCTTTGACGCGGCTGTGGCCTCGATTTGTTCCTTTTGAATTTTCACATCCATGACAATTACCCTGTCTGAAATAGGAATGCGAACGAAAAGCCCCTCATCGAAAACTTTGCCTGTAACCGCGCTCCATCTAAGCAGTACACCGCGTTCGCCGGCGCCGATGGTGCCGAATGGCCAGGCGATGATGAGAAGAATGAGCAGGATAAAACCCCCGATTGAAAATTGGATGTTATTTTTCATATTCATATATTTAAGCATAGTGAATAGGGAAGTTAGACGTCTGTCAATCAGCGCGTCGCCGTCCTTTGCCGTAAGATTTCGCAGCAAGACGAAGGCCGCTAAAACCAGAGTCGCAATTTCAATCAGGAGGTAAATGCCCATGCGAACGGCATAAGCAGCTTGTGGATGCGATGTAATTGATAAAGCGAAGCTGACACTGTTGGTTTGTTTGAGCGTATTTGGCTAAAATAAAGCAAAAGATGGGGTAACACCCTTGACTTTTTCGCGAAAACGTGCTATAAATACTTGTTCTTTAAAAGGGAACTTGTTTTTGAAAACGGCGTTTTGTAGCCCCATTATATATGGGCTATAGCAGGCCGCTTTCAATCAAGGACAACTCCAAGTCTTCGGGAATTATCCCGAGTCTGGACAGTCGGCGGTTTACGCAAGGAAAGGGTGACGCCCATGGCCAACCCCATCACGGAGATCAAGCAGAACGAAATGTCGGCAACGCTTCGCAGCCTCGGAGAGGCCGGAGCCACGACGGACCACTCGGATTGGATGCGCGGTCGCGGCAACGCGGCGCTGCTCGTCCAGTTCATCGAACAACAGCGGGGTCTCTCGGAGAAGAACTCCTACGAGACGTCCGTCGAGCTCCAGCTCACCGCTCTCCGCCTCGCGAACGACGAGGAGAAGTGGGGCATGACCGAGGAGGACTTCGCACGTCTCTCGACCACGGCTCTGGCCTGGCCGCAGGGCAAGCAGGCGTACCGTAGCTTCCGCATCCGCTTCGGCGAGGGGAGCGAGGGCGTCCAGCTCACCTTCGAGCGTCACGTCGCCCGCATCAAGTCGGTCTTCGGCGAGAGCGGCTTCTGGCGCTGGGAGCACCTCCACTCGGGCAAGGTGCCGTACAAGGGCAAGCCCGTGGAGCGCCTGCGGCTCCTGAACGGCGACCACACCCACAAAGCAGTCATCGAGTGGGTGATCGTCGATCTCGGAACGCACCGCCAGCGTGACAGCGTCACGGCGGTGCGCGGTGTGAAGTCGCTCGCAGACGAGCTGCTCGTCGTGGCTTGGATGTTCCCGGACATGATCCGTGCCATCGAATACGACAAGATCCCCGGCTTGTTCGCCGCTGGCTACGAGTCCAACGTCCCCGAGTGCGGCGACGGGGCGTGGCAGCGCGTCGTGATCGTGAACTTCAGCCGCGACGACCGTCAGGTGAACGTGAGCGCCAACGACCGCAGTGATGACTACTCCGACTACTCGGTTCCGGTTCTTCGGGAGTCCACGGCACTCGGCACTTGAGCACTTGGGATTCGGGGGAGCCTTGGTTTCGACCTTGGCTCCCTCGGGTTCCCTCGGCCGTGTCTACAACGCAAGTCCACAAAAGACTCGTGTCTCGTAGATACGGCTCTTTTGTTTGCGAAAAATCTGCTACAATTCAATACGGAAAGTAGGCTCATGAATCGGCGTTTACGGATGCCGGTCGCAGAAATCTCTCCTTACTCGCAAATGCCGCCAGAGTCTTGGCCTCTACGGAGTTCGAGGGCGTGCGGCGCGAATGATGGGTACTCCGCGTTTTTTCTTGGGACAGACTTGCTGAAATAGGCATGGATGTGTCCCGCATAAAGTTCAGGGCATGGGTGCGCCTGTGTCCGGTGTCATGGAAGGGAAAAACGTAATCCGGCTCGTCCCCGAGTACGACGACGAGGCGTGGCAGAACGTCGTGATCGTGAACTTCAACCGCGACAACCGTCAGGTGAACGTGAACGCCAACGACCGCAGTAATGACAACTCCGACTACTCGGTTCCGGTTCTTCGGGAGTCCTCACTACGATCCCGCCTTTCAAGGGCGGGGTTGTTTTTATCCGATTGATTTTATCCATCCACCGAGCATCCTGCCGATTTCCTGTAACTTGGATTCCATTTGAAGATATTGTGCATTTGAAATGCACTTGCAGTCTTTTGTAAGTCTGATGAGAAGTTTGAGGGCATCTAGCTTTGTACTGGTCTGCTTGAGACAAACGATCTTTTCGGAGATTTGAGTCGCTTGTGCAGAAGCAAGCGTTTTTTCAAGTATATCGAGCAGATATTCGGCGCAAGTTTGACCAAGTAGGTGTCGTTGGGTTTTTGGGAACTTCACCAAGATGTCGTTCCAGAAAGCATATAGACCATACACAGCTTGAATGATGGGGATGTCGCTTGGATTGCGGGAAGTTTGATTGAAATTGCGTTGGGGGGGGGTAGCATATATAGGAATCTCCTCTCGGAGAAATAAAAAATGGATAACGATCTATTCTACCACGTCGTTTCTCTTGAAAACCTATTTGATGCCTGGCGCAGATTTTGCAAAGGCAAGCGGTCAAAGCCGGACGTGATGGAATTTGAATATCACCTCGAGGATAATATTTTTTCTTTACGGGACAGCCTTCTTGAAGAAACGTACCATCACGATCCCTATCAGCCGTTCACCATTTATGATCCTAAACAACGCAGTATCCATAAGGCAACCGTAAGGGATCGTGTCGTGCATCAAGCCATCGTCAATGTCATCGAGTCGCTCTTTGAGTCGCAGTTTATTTATGACAGCTATTCATGTCGGGTCAAAAAAGGAACCCACGCGGCCGTAGCTCGCTTGGGAGTTTTTCTCCGACGGGCGAGCGTGAATCAGACGAAGACGGTTTATGTATTGAAATGTGACATCAGAAAGTTTTTTGCCTCGGTCGATCACGAGATTTTACTTTTTTTATTGAGGCGAAGGATAAAAGACGAACGTTTGATCCGCCTGTTACGTGGGATTGTTGAGAGCTTTGCCGTTCTCCCCGGTCGTGGCATCCCTCTTGGCAATATAACGAGCCAGCTTTTTGCCAACGTTTATCTTCATGAGCTGGATCGCTACATGAAACACGAGCTACGAGTAACCTATTATGTTCGCTACTGTGATGATTTTGTGATTTTGGTGCTGTTACGATCCGAAGCGTGTGATTTGGCCGAATGCATAAATGCTTTTCTCAAAAGTCGATTGAAGATGGAGTTACATTCAAACAAAGTAAAAGTACAAACGTGTAAGCAGGGCGTGGATTTCCTTGGGTATGTGCTTTTGCCGTATGCAATTATTTTGCGCACGAAGACCGTCAGGCGGATGCTTAGGCGAGCAACATCGGAAAATTTATCGTCGTATTCTGGTCTTTGTCAGCATGCTAATGCCTATGAGATGAAACGATTACTGCGAATAAAAACAATCGCATCTTTCTCATGATAGTGCATCTGTATATGGTCGAAGTTTTGGTTATCAATACTGGTCCAAACAGACAATTACGGTTTAGCTGTTCAATATGAGTAACAACGCATTGAATAGTTTGTCCTTAATTGATAGCGTATCTCTTGTTATGGAAAATCAATACAATCCAAAGTTAATCGAAGCCAAGTGGCAGGAAAAGTGGGAGGCAGAAGGCATCTATCACGCTCAAGGTCCGGAGGCAAATAAACAAAAATTCTACGGTCTCATTGAATTTCCCTATCCATCCGGCGAAGGTCTGCACGTGGGTCATCCGCGTTCATATACGGCCATCGACATCATGACGCGCAAAAAGCGTATGGAAGGAAAGAACGTGCTTTATCCAATCGGTTGGGACGCGTTCGGTCTGCCTACTGAAAATTTTGCCATCAAAAACAAGATTAAACCGCAAGACGCGACGGCTAAAAATATCGCAACCTTCAAGCGACAATTGAAGTCGTTGGGTCTGGGTTTTGACTGGTCGCGGGAGATCAACACTACGGATCCGGCATATTATAGGTGGACGCAGTGGATGTTTTTGAAGTTTTTTAACAGCTACTTCGATGAGATTGAGGGACGAGCAAAATCCATCGATCAGCTCGCTATTCCTGATGCAATAAAATCAAACGGAGAGAAGGCGATTGAGGAGCATATCGATATGCGGCGTATGGCTTATAAAGCTCAATCATCTATAAATTGGTGTCCGAGTTGCAAGATCGGCTTGGCTAACGAAGAAGCACAGGGCGGCGTCTGCGAACGTTGTGGCGCTGTAGTCGAAGAAAAATTAAAAGAGCAATGGATGTTGCGTATAACCAAATACGCGGAGCGTCTTATAAAGGATTTGGATACGGTTGATTATTTGGATCGGATAAAAACGCAACAAATCAATTGGATCGGAAAAAGCCATGGAGCTTATATTGATTTTCGTATCAAATCCGAAACGAGCGGATTACTGCCGAATACGGTCAAGGTATTTACCACGCGCCCGGATACGCTCTTCGGCGCAACGTATCTTGTATTGTCTCCGGAGCATCCTTTGATCGAAGCCTGGCTCGCTAAAGGCTTGATCGCGAATGCTGAGGAAATGATGGATTACAAAAAGAAATCCAAGGTAAAGAGCGAGTTGGAACGGCAGGAGAATAAAGAGAAAACCGGGGTTGAGCTTAAAGGTGTACTCGCTCTGAATCCATCTAATAATCAGGAAGTACAGGTTTGGGTTGCGGATTATGTTTTAGCTTCGTACGGAACTGGGGCTATCATGGCTGTGCCGGCTCACGATGGACGGGATTACGAGTTCGCTAAAAAATTCAATCTCCAGGTCGTACAGGTTGTGGCGGCTGCACCGGGCGGCGAGATAAAAGGATTGCCGTTTACGGATGAGGGCGTTTCGTTTAACTCAGGAATTTTAAATGGATTTACAACCAAAGAAGCAAAAGAAAAGATGATCGAATGGTTGGAGCAGAATGGCGTTGGCCAGGCTATGACCACTTACAAGCTGCGCGACTGGGTGTTTTCACGTCAGCGTTATTGGGGTGAACCTATCCCGATAATTAACTGTCAAAATTGCGGTTATGTGTCTGTCCCGGAAGCGGATCTGCCGATTGTTTTACCGGAAGTAGAAAAGTATGAACCGACTGAAAATGGAGAATCACCGCTCGCGGCTATTCGTTCGTGGGTCGAGGTCAAATGTCCGAAATGCGGCGGATCGGCTGAGAGGGAGACTGACACTATGCCGAATTGGGCCGGGTCATCTTGGTATTTTTTACGTTACTGCGATTCGAAAAATGAAAATGCATTCGCTGATTCCGAAAAGCTGAAATATTGGATGCCGGTGGATCTTTATAACGGCGGCATGGAGCATACGACACTGCATCTTTTGTATTCCAGGTTTTGGTACAAGTTTTTGTGGGATATCGGCGTGATTCCAAAAGAATGCGGCAGTGAACCATACTGCAAGCGTCGTTCGCATGCGCTTATCTTAGGCGAAGGCGGAATAAAAATGTCCAAATCAAAAGGCAATGTGGTGAATCCGGATGAAATAGTAGAAAAATACGGAGCTGATGTATTTCGTATGTATGAAATGTTTATCGGACCGTTTGACGCTGATGCACCGTGGGACACGAATGGTATTGAGGGAGTGAAGAGATTCCTGGAAAAAGTATGGCGGTTTTTTTCCGTCATTCCCGCGAAAGCGGGGATCCAGGATCAAGGGATGGATTCCCGTTTTCCCGACGTTACAGTCGGGACAGGTCACGGTAATGACAAGCAAAATGGATTTGAAACATTGTTTAACCAGACAATAAAGAAAGTTGGAGATGATATTGAGACCATGAATTTTAACACGGCCGTTTCAGCGATGATGATTCTAATGAATGGATTATCCGAAGTTAAAGAGTTGCCGTCCGCAACGGTCGAATCATTTCTTAAGATTTTGGCGCCGTTTGCGCCACATATTGCAGAAGAATTGTGGCATAACATAGGTCACGAGACCTCGATCCATATTGAGCCTTGGCCGGTATACGATGCATCGAAGCTGCAAGCCGAGACATTTGAGCTGGTCGTTCAAATCAACGGTAAAGTCCGCGACCGCATGGTTGTTGAAAGTTCAATCAGCGAGGAAGACGCTAAAGCCAAAGCCTTATCGTCGGATAAGATTAAGGCGTATCTGGAAGGAAAAGAGCCGTTAAAAATCGTATATGTACAAGGAAGATTGATTAGTATTTCAATTTGAATATGAGCGAAAGACCGCCAAAATTAAATTCACCGGATGATGATTTCGTTTTCGTTACCTCGACCGAAAAATTTTCGCATATTTACGAGTGGGATAAATTCTGGAATCCAAAAATGATAAAACAGTGCAAGCGGTTATTTGAAAGATTGGGTTGGAACCAGAGATCTGATTTTGAAAATCAAGCGACAGCTATAAAACAAGCTTTTTATTCAGCCTTTGAATCTGATCATAATGAAGTAGTAGAGAGTTTAAACAAGGACGAAGATAGAAAAAAAGTGAGAAATCTGGGACCGGCGATAGAAAGGGGTTTGAAAGTAGATTTGCCGGTGGCGGCAAGGAATATTTTTTTTGGTCGAAGGCCGCAGGCGTTTAGTCCCTTGGAGTTGGGGACTCTTTTAGAGCAGATGATTGGTTATAAAGAAAGCCAAAAATAAATTTATGAAGGTTTCAGTAGTAGGAACGGGTTATGTGGGTTTGGTCTCGGGCGCTTGCCTGGCTGACCTTGGACATCATGTAGTTTGTTTGGATACCGATCAAACCAAGATCAATAATTTGAAACAAGGGATATTACCGATTTACGAGAAAGGTTTGGCGGAAATCGTAAAGCGTAACGTACAGGCCGGTCGGTTGTTTTTTGCCGTAGATTTTAATCAGGGGATTCCGTCCGCGGAGATTGTGCTTCTGGCTGTCGGCACGCCTTCGGCTCCAAGCGGCGAAGTTGATATGCGGTATATGGATTCGGCTGCGGAGATGATCGGTCGGGCCATGGATGGTTATGTCGTAGTAGTTGATAAGAGCACGGTACCGATTGGAACCACGGAGCGCGTTGCTTCGATTATAAAACAAAAAACATCGTTGCCGTTTGATGTAGCTTCCAACCCGGAATTTTTAAGGGAAGGCCGGGCGATTTTTGATTTTTTGCATCCTTCGCGCATTATTCTCGGTTCTGATTCGCCACGCGCCATAGAGGCTATGCAAAAAATGTATGCGCATCTTGATTGTCCAAAAATTGCCATGAACCCGCGGAGTGCGGAACTGACCAAATATGCGGCCAATGCTTTTTTAGCCACCAAGATCAGTTTTATCAACGAAATCGCCCATCTCTGCGAGGTGATTGATGCAGATGTGGATATGGTTGCAGAGGGGATAGGCTTGGATCCGCGTATCGGCAAGCAATTCTTAAAAGCTGGTTTGGGTTGGGGAGGCAGCTGTTTTCCAAAAGACGTTTGGGCTTTGTCCAAACTTGGCGAGTCCGTGTCATTGCCGCTACCGGTCGTGAACGCGGCTATAACTACGAACCGCTCATCCCGCTTGAGGATCGTTGATCGTTTGTCCGGAGTACTTGGTGATCTTGCCGGCAAGACCGTCGCGATTCTGGGTCTGGCTTTTAAGGATGATACGGATGATACGCGGGAATCTCCAGCCATCGATATCGCGAGAGAACTTGGGAGGCGCGGCGCAATTGTCCGCGCCTATGATCCTGTGGCTCGTGTTACTTTTGAACAGATGGGTTTTGAATTTGTCCAAGCTTCTGATCCTTACGAGGCGGCACGAAGCGCTCTGGCGACCGTTCTGGCAACCGAATGGGATGAATTTCGGACTTTGGATTTATCGCGGCTCAAGATCGTTATGGCCGGCGAGGTGCTTATGGATGCACGCAACCTTTTAAAGCCTGATGAAGTCAGAGCACAGGGTTTTAAATATATGTGTGTAGGTAAGAAATAAATTCAAATTTCCTGCACTGTCGTCCTGAGCGGACTCCGCCATATGCAGAAAGCGGGGGAAGTCGAAGGATCTTTCGGCCGGACGGTAAAAAAGATCCTTAAACTTCGGCATCAGATGCCTTCGTTCAGGACGACGATTGAGTCATAGAGTGTCTTGTTTCTTTTTACAGATGTGATAGCTCTGGATAATGGTGACTCGTTTGCTAAAAACGCCTGGCCAGGCATTTGGATTAGTTTTGGTCGGGTTTATTTTAGGAATCGCCGGCCACTCGATTTATCCTTGGACCAAAATAGATGGTTGGATTTGGGTGGCGGTCTTTTTGGTTTTTACGTTTTTGTTTTATACCTTAAGACGTAAAAAAATCATAAAAACGGTAATTTTAATTTTGTCAGCGATCCTCTTAGGCGTCTGGCGTTTTAATTTGACGATTCCCGGCAAAAGCGACGGGCTTTTGCCCTGGCTGTATGGGTACGCTCAGATGCGAGGGCATATCGTTTCAGTCAGCGGATCTGATTCAAATCCGACATTAACCATCAAAGCGGATCAGGTTTCCGGTCGGGACTTGAATGGTCCGGGTCGGAAAACAGTAGCACGAGTTCAAGGCGGTAATTATGAAACTGGCGGAGAAATAATCGTTGCCTGCCGTTTGATGAATCCTATAAATTATTCATCAACTTACGATCGGCGCAAGTCGCTGGCACGAAAAGATGTTTGGTCTGAATGTCAGGGTACGGCCATGGTAATAAGCTATTTTGAACCCAGCCATTACGATCCATTATTTTTTTTATCTAAATTACGCCAAGCCATAACACTGCGAATCCATTCCATTTTTCCGCCGGATGAAGCCGCGCTTTTGGCGGGTATTCTTTACGGCGAGCAGGATTTTTCGGACTCGCAATACAAATTGTTCCAGCGCGCCGGTTTGATGCATATCGTAGCCGTATCAGGTTCCAATGTGACAATAGTTGTTAGTATTTTGTTGCCAATTTTTATCTGGGCGGGTTTTCATAGGCGGCAAACCTTGTGGTTTATCTCTTTGTCGCTTTTAACCTTCGTTGGGTTTGTCGGTTTTTCGTCTTCGGTAATGCGCGCCGCATTCATGGGCTGGCTTGTGCTTTTAGCGCGGCACACCGGCAGGATCGCGTGGACTAGCAGGCTATTGCTAATCGCCGCCGTGATTTTAACCCTGTTGAATCCTTGGGTTTTGGCATTTGATGCGGGGTTCGCTTTGTCTTTTTTGGCGACCTGGGGAATTTTGTCTTGGACACCCATTTTTGTTAAACGATTGATAATAATTCCAAAAGTTTTTGGTTTGCGTGAAATCATGTCTACCACGAGCAGCGCCACGCTCATGACCGCGCCTTACCTGGCCTGGGCTTTTAATCGTGAATCCCTAATCGGTTTACTAACCAACCTTTTAGCTCTACCGCTAATTCCGTGGTCCATGCTTTGGGGTACGGTCGCGACATTGACTTCTGACCTAGTGGTGAGCAGGTTTGTATCATTGCCCGCCCATGGATTGCTTAAAACCATTCTAATAATCGCCGGCTTGTCAGATTATTTTCTTTGGCTCGATTTGAAATTTCAATTTTTCAGTTTTTATTTTATGTCCGCCACGTATTTATGTCTTTGGCGGCTTTGGTTGGTGTTGAACAGAGATCAGGATTTATCCACAGAAAAAATTAAGCATAAATATTTTTTGTAAAACAGTTAACGCTTGTTGATAGTTTTTGACATATTTTTTTTAAAAATATTGTATTAAACATTGCGTATTTAATTCCATAAAAATTATCTTTGTCAGCATTTACAAACAAAAAATTAGGTTGTTTTGAAAATATGCTTTAGTCTGGAAGTGTGGGTACACACGCCCAGCACCTAGACAACCAAAGAGGCTAGGCAAGAATGCGATTCCGGTGATGAAAGTTCGGCATACCCGGAGCGGATAGGGAGAGAAAATTATTTTGGCGGCCCTATAGCGCTCCCCAGGATGGGAAGGCACCTGACTTTGGAGATGGTCTGCGACACTAGGATGATCATCATCGGTTTTGCAAAACACGTTGTGGCTATGCGGCCAGCAGAATCACAGCCGTATCATGGCAGATATATGTTGCACTTTATCTTGTCCTAATAACCGGCAACACGCAGATACGACGGCAGCGGTATTCTTCAGTGGATCACCTTCATGCTTCGTACTTCGTTATTTCGCTACCTACTAGCCTCTTTGGTAAGTCTTTATTACCGCGGTGTACAATCATAAAGTTTTCGTCATGATTTTTAATAAATTTATAAATATGAAAAAAGAATTTCCCAAGCAGAGCTTTATAATCGTCGGTTCATTGCTCTTATGCATTGTCGTCCTCATAGTCGCTAAATATTCCGTCAAACCACCAAAAGAAGCGGAGATTCAAACGGTGGTGCCGGCTTTTTCGAGCGCTAAATTTGAAGGTGGAGATCTTTTACAGGGTCTTGGTCCGGAATGGACTTACTTAAAACTATCGGATCTTGGAAAAAGCGATGGTAATTGGTTGGACGGTACAGTTCCCATAAAAGAAGCGTTGGTAAAATTAGTAGGCAAAGATGTAAGCATGATGCTGATTGAATTAAAGGTGGAAGATCAAGACAAGCTTGATGCCGCTCTTAAAAATCCAACTATAAAAACTTATAAAGAAGCAGGGCGAGACGGTTATATTGTACCCATGAACGATATAGCCGAAGGCACGGCTTTCGCTTTGGTTGGGACTGATAAAGTTTTACTTATCCAATATGGGAATGCGAGCCAGTGGCCGGATCAAATAGAATCGGAAATAGCGAATTTCATTGCTAACCTAAGCATTTAATAATACTCGACTCTCGTCCGGGATGCATCGCGGACGGAAGTAGGGACCAGTGTTCTTTGAAAAACAAAGAGGAGCCTTAGAGATGGAAAAAACATCCCAGCTATGCCTGCTCGTGGCCTTCGCTTTCGTGATAGCCATGAACTCATGCGACGATAACGGGGCTTTGGATGAAACCACGGTAGCCGCCGAAGACGGTCTGAAATTGGATCCGGCGACGGGCGTTCCGTACGCTTACGTATTCCAGTTTCCGATTTCAGGTTTCGACTCTTCCGACTTCGGTTTCGGTTTCGGCAGTCGAAACGATTACATCTGCATCGAATATAGCTCCGGCCAGTGTACGGCCTATGGTTATCATCTGGGTCGCGATACTCAGGTCAAGAAAACTCCGGTTGGAACCGAGGTCGTGGCTCCGGCAGATGGGGTAGTGCGTCTGACTACGGATATGAAATACGGCGGCTTCGGTTCGGGATCGGCGGCGAACGCCGACTACAAAGGCTGTTTATTGCTCCTGGAACACGAGTTTCCAAATGGCCAGCCCATCACGACCCTGCTCGGACATATCAAATGCGAGAGCGGTGTCGCTTATAACGCGGAAACGCGTACAGGCAACCCATTGGTCGGTTCGATCGTGAAACGCGGGCAGTATCTGGGTCACATCAATCACTACTGGGCCGGCGCTACGCAGTCCGTGGACTGGCACCATCTGCACTGGGGTATGCGTAAAGGAACATTCAATACCGGCAACGTGGGCGCATATATCAAGGGCTATGCCAAAAAGTCGGAATTCAGCACTGATCCGACTACGGGCTTCATGACGCATCCTGAATGGCTGGATCCATTTTTGATAGTCGCGGCTAACGGCGATCCGGCGCTTGCTGCATCAGCTGATGTTTATCATCACCCGTCGGGCTCGCTTCTGGAAGATGAAAACGGCGCCTATTGGCTTGTGAAAAGCGATACGGAAATCGCCTATGTTCCGACCGACGTATTATCGAAGGATAAATACGATCTAAGTCGTGCTGTGAAGGTCAGCGATGATGAGATGAATTGCTATTCCCAATCATCGTCCGTAGTTTCTTTGGGGAACGTGACGCTATACAAGCATCCGAACAGCACAGCGGTCGCTATCGCTTACGCCTCAAGCGGCATGCGATACGATTTCATCCGTTGGGAGGCCATGCTGTCATGGGGCTTTGAAGATTCTGACCTGACGCATGACGCTTCGACCATCCAGTTTTTGGAAATGAACTATCTCCCTGCCGGCTTTAAGTTGCTTCGGCCAGGGACTTTGGTAAAAGCCGATGAAGAATCCGAAGTCGCTATCGTAACTTACAATCAAACCAGGTTGCCGATCGCTTCGGCAGAAGTCTTTGAGGCTTTGGGTTACAGTTGGGAGCGAATCGTTTCTATTCCCAAGAGCGTGATTACACAGGTCGCAGGGCCTCGTGAAAACAACAAGCTCGTAGACCAGGCTTACATCAATACTTGTGCAGTGCCTCCAGAGTGTGAGAGTAATGGAACCTGCGGAGGCGGAGGTGAACATACAGTACCGGATGCAGGAACTCTTCCAGCGGAAGAAGTGTGCAACGGCCAGGATGATGACGGTAATGGTCAGATAGACGAGATCTTCATGTGTAAGTTCGGTTCCATGGGCAATGGTTGTATCACTTCGTGCAATACGGCCGGTAACTACCTATGCACTGCGCCTAGCTGCTCCTGGGGAACTTGTATGCCGTACCCGGAAGTTTGTAACAATACGATCGACGACGATTGCAACGGCTTGGTCGATTGTGCGGATCCGGCTTGTAGCGATAATAGCGTCTGTACCACGGGGAACAATAACTCAACGCTTCATCTGGTATATGGCGGCCCGGTTATTCCGGGATCCATCCATCTGGAGGGTTGGTGGCAGCCGCCGAATGCTCTGCCCAGGCAATGGGGCAATATCACGGAGTGCGGAGATGCTGTTGCAGGCGATGGCTGGCTGGATTGCGAATTTTTGTTACCCACCGGAACATCGCCTTTCGAATTCCAGATCATTCTTCCTGATGGGAGATTCTGGGGAGATAAATCCTGTTCGCCGCAAGGAGGTTGCGGCAACACGGTCGGTAATCTTTTTTTGTTCAGCCAAGGCGGGTTGGTCAATATTGAGATGATCCCGAACAACACCGAGGGCTCTCTGTATTTTAACGGGAGGGTTCCTATAGTGCCTTAAATTCTTCTTCGACCCCACCTATGAATAATGGGCGGGGTCATTGCATTAAACCAGGATTTACGAATTTATTATTTATCCACATAGGGCGTCTTGTGTGATAAGGTTAATTATGACAGACTAGAACAAAATTAGAACATATGACTAAAAAAATTATAGACGAGCGTGATGAGCGGCGGCAGGCTGCTCAAGAAGCAATTGATCAAATTAAAGAAAAATTCGGTGAAGGCAGTATCATGCGTTTGGGAGAGGCAAAAAAAATGTCTGTTGAGACTGTGCCCACCGGATGTCTTTCATTGGACCTTTCTTTGGGAGTTTTAGGTGTACCGCGCGGGCGCGTGGTTGAAATATATGGTCCAGAGGCTTCGGGAAAAACTACTTTAGCCCAGCATATCATCGCAGAAGTTCAAAAGATGGGCGGTATCGCCGCATTCGTTGATGCCGAGCATGCGCTTGATCCGGATTATGCTCGCAAGATCGGAGTAAACGTTGATGAGATGCTGATTTCACAACCAGATACAGGGGAGCAGGCTTTGGATATCGTAGAAACGCTCGTCAGATCCAACGCCGTAGATGTGGTGGTCGTGGATTCGGTTGCCGCTCTTACGCCAAAGGCTGAAATCGAGGGAGAGATGGGAGATTCGCATATGGGTTTACAGGCCCGGCTCATGAGCCAGGCTCTGCGTAAGTTGACGGCTATTGTTTCAAAAACAAAGACCGTGGTTATTTTTATCAATCAGATTCGCCAGAAGATCGGTATTGTATTTGGCAATCCGGAAACTACGACGGGCGGCGTGGCTCTTAAGTTTTATTCATCAGTCCGTATCGAAGTCAGGCGCAGTGCACAAATAAAAATGGGTGAAAAAATTATCGGCAATCGCGTAAAGGTAAAAATCGTTAAAAATAAAGTAGCCGCGCCTTTTCGTACCTGCGAATTCGATATTATGTACAATGAAGGTATCTCATTGGCTGGAGATTTGCTGGATATTGGTACCGAGCATGGCGTGATTAAAAAAGCCGGGAATTCTTACTCGTATGGAGATGAAAAATTAGGTGTAGGGCGTGAGAATGCGAAAAACAGCTTGCGCGAAATGCCGCATGTGTTTAAAGAGATCAGGGAAAGAGTGGTAGAAGCTTGGCGTGAAAAAGAACGAGCGGATGATCGAACTCAAGTTAAAACACCGCCGGTTCCTCCTTTGGATGATGAGCTGCCGCCCCTGGAGGAGACTTGATTCTTCGCAAGTAAAGAAGAATTTCTCTTGTAATTAATTTTTGACTTTTAATCATTGACTAGGTTATCTGTAAGGGGCATTTAATCTATCCTCTGGTAAATAGTTATCGTGCTATACTTAATATAACTATGGGAAAACAATATCAAAATAAGGCGACTATCTTTCTTTCTGAACTGCAAAAAGATTTGAAAGACGGGAAAATCAACGAACAAGAATTCAAGTTTCTTCTTGGATTATTTTTGAAGCATGAGATGAATTCTTTTATTAATGAGTCTATAAACGAGATGTTGCCGGAATCTTCAAAAGATACCAATAATATGACCCTTGTTTCTTACAAGAGAAACCTTAAATTTACTTATGCCGGGTAATGAGGAAAACGAAGAAGTGATACCTGCTTCTGCAACCAAGCCGCAATCTAGCCAGCAGGGAATAACGGACGAAGTAGCGATGCATGTCATGCGGATTTTTGGTAATCAAAATCAATATGAACCAACGCAAGCTCAGGTAGATAAAATTCTGTCCTTACAAGAAAAAGGGATGGATTACACACACGAAGAAAGAACCCGTGTTTCTCCTAAGCAGAAACTAGAAGTAACGGTGCTAATCGTGGGCGCAATACTGCTTTTGATAGTTTTTATACTTTGTTTATTTTCTGCTAAAGAATATTTAGGAGAAGTGGTTTCTGGAATAGTTGGATTGCTTGCCGGCAGTTTTGGTGGATATGGATTTGGAAAATCCAAGACGAAAAAGGATGAATAAATCAAATTAATAAATCTAGCCTCCGCGATCATTACTGTCGCATGCGCACGGCAGAAAGATTTGAGGAAATTAGTTATCAAAAGATGTCTAGGTGCAAATTTGTGGATTAAAAAATATTCTTGGAGCCATTTTTACTTGTTAAAAAAGCAAGCAGATCAAACTATGCTTTTAAGTTTGCGTGACTTAATTCTGATAATTAGCTAGGATATCAGCAGATATTCATGTCGAGACGTAGAAAAAAACGGTTCCCTTTGGACCTATCATTAGACCCTGAAACGGCCCATGGTATTTTTACGGTGATTATTTTTGCCATATCTGTAATGTTGCTCTTATCCATGTTCGAATTAGCCGGAGGATTAGGTGTTATGATAGATCGCGCCATGGAGAGTATTTTAGGTTGGGATAGGATTATACTGCCATTTTTTCTTATCGCAATCGGTATTCATGAAATTTCCGCTGAACGCTTACCCTTGAAAGCTAGTAATTACATCGGGTTTATTTTATTTTTTCTTTCGCTTAATCCGCTTATACATTCAGTGAGTGCCGCTAATCAAGGACAGAGTCCGGAAGAAATAATTCAGGCCAGCGGCAGACTTGGGATTTTAATTTCTCTTCCGCTATTAGGAGCCTTGGGAAGATTTGGAGCTATTACTATTTTTACTGCGCTGACTGTCGTGGCGTTGCTTTTAATATTCAATACATCGCTTAAAAGAACGGTGGAATTGTTTTTCTGGTTCATTAATTTACTGAAAAAAATCCTGCTAACGATTCTGGCTCCTTTTCGTTGGATTTTTAAAAGTCTTACCAATAAAAGAGAAGAGCGTCTTCGGGCAGAGGTTGTAACCAAACAAGTGAACCAGCCCGAAGCAGAGTTAGAAGAAGATTTTGAAGAAAGAATAGACGAGCATGCGGAAATATCTAAACCCGTTCGAGAAGCTCCCTTGCCGCCGCCCAAACCAAAGAAGAAGCATCCTAAGGTGGAAGTTCCGCTTGAACTTTTAACGCGACGTGATCAAAAACCCAGTGCTGGCGACATTCAGCATAATCAGCTCGTAATTCAGAGAACGCTTGAAAATTTTGGTATTCCGGTGGAAATGGCAGAAGTATCCGTAGGTCCTACTGTAACTCAATTCACGTTTAAACCTGCAGAAGGCATTAAACTATCTAGGATAACCGCACTGCATAACGACTTAGCGTTAGCTTTAGCCGCACACCCGATTCGTATCGAAGCACCTATCCCCGGTAAGTCTCTAGTTGGTGTGGAAGTTCCGAATCAAAGCGTGGCCACTGTGGGTATACGTGAGATGTTTGAAAGCCGCGACTGGAAAGATTGTCGCGACAGAATGTCTTTTTCTTTGGGCCGCGATGTATCGGGCAAACCGTGGATTACAGAGATTGGAAAAATGCCACATTTGCTGGTTGCCGGAGCAACTGGTTCCGGAAAATCCGTTTGTTTGAATACCATTATCGTTTCTTTACTCTATAATCTTGGTCCGGATGATGTTAAATTTATAATGGTTGATCCAAAGCGCGTGGAATTACAGATCTACAATGGGATTCCGCATCTTATTACTCCGGTAATAACCGAAGTGGATAAAACCGTGAATGCTCTTAAGTGGGCATTACGCGAAATGGATAGGCGTTTTGATGTTTTATCTAAGTTCGGAGCGCGCGATATTGGAACGTATAACACCAGAAGCGCAGAAAAATTACCGTACATAGCTATTGTTATCGACGAGCTGGCTGATTTGATGGTTACGGCCGCACAAGAAGTAGAAGGTCCGATAGTCAGGCTGGCACAAATGTCGCGGGCCGTAGGCATTCATTTGATTTTGGCTACACAGAGGCCGTCGGTCGATGTTTTAACTGGTTTGATTAAAGCGAATATTCCGGCTCGTATCGCTTTTGCTGTAGCTTCATCCACGGATTCCAGGACAATTCTTGACCAATCGGGCGCTGAAAAATTGCTCGGTCGCGGCGACATGCTTTTTCAGACCGCCGATATGTCTTCGCCTAAGCGTGTGCAGGGATCTTTTGTGGCCGATGATGAAATCGGGCGGGTCGTGAGTTTTTTGCGATCAAAACATGAACCAGCGGAATATGATCCTAGCGTCGTGGAAAGATCTTCTGGTAGTGGTACGGCTTTTGGGAATGGTATAGCTGACGAAGATTCGGATCCGCTTATTCCCGAGGCAAAAGAAGAAATTCTCCGGGCCGGCAAGGCATCTGCTTCTCTTTTACAACGTCGTTTAAAGATTGGTTATGCGCGTGCCGCAAGGATTCTGGATTTGTTGGAACAGGAAGGTTATATCGGGCCCGGAGACGGTGCTAAGCCGCGCGAGATCTTAAAAGTCGAATTCAGTAAAAATTTGGAACAAGTACCTGTAGAAGCGGCGCCGATATCTCCCGAACCTCCAAGTTATAAAGCAGATGAGGCGGAGGATCAGGGTTTTAATTCAGAAGAATAGCAGGGCTTATGGTTTTCTTTTATAAACGCGTAAATGTCACGCCAGGCGGTTTTGGGGAAGTGTTGCGTGAATTGCGGGAACTTCGAGGTTATAGTCTGGAAGAGATAGCCAAGGTTTCAGGTATACATGTTTCGATTATAAAGATCTTCGAAGATGAACGTATTGATGAATTACTAGATCCGTATTTTGAAGTCAGACACGTTCGAACATTGATTAAGATCTTAGAAGGTCAGCCAGCTTACTATTTGGAAAAATATTATAATCTTTTATCGGATAAGGGGTTGGTAAAAGATGGTGAGACGTTATTAAAACCACGAATACGTTCCATTGAATTATTAGTAAGTTCAAAAATTTTAGCCTTTGTGGGTTTTTTGGTTTTAACGGCCCTGGTTGCAGGATATGTTGTTTGGTATGCACGCGCTCTTTCATCTAGTCCTAATCTTATAGTTACCAGCCCGGATGACGGAGCAAGATTGGAAGAGTCATTTGTCGTTATTTTTGGCGAGACTGATCCGACGGCTACCGTCACGATTAACAGTGAACGAGCGGTTGTAGATGAGGATGGTAAATTTAATATTACGGTTGATATTCCACGCGGCATGACTACTTTGACCATACAGGCAAAGCGCAGATATGGTTCAGAAACTTCTATTGTGAGACACGTTGTTTATGATCGCGAAAGAATAATTCCGGAACAATCTGATGGTACATCAACAATAAAAACGGCGACTACGACTTCTGAATCACAAAAACCCTCACCATGAGCTGCGAAGCGTGGCCATGCAAAGGATGAGATAGTAATAAATGTGGGAGGAGAGAGATCCTCTGACTCTTGCGAATCCGAGGGTTCCACATAAACGACAATCTCAAAGTGCGTGCTTCGCTTCGCAGTTCACGACGCGGGTTCGAAGCTCTATCTTAAGAACGAAATTGATTGGTGTCAAGCATAGCGTAAAAACAATTTGACCCCGCACGTAACTGACATGCGGGGTCTTGAGTTGATATTCACCCCAGGTCGGTGAACACGAATTCTACGTCAGGGCCTTCTAGGGTCTGTCTGACCCCAGAGGGCAAGAGATCTAGGATTTTCTGTAAAGATTTTTGAGGATCTTGGTATCGACGCACGCGGAGCGGTTCGTTCGGGTCCTGGTTACAAAGAACTTTTGAGTACCAGCCCTTGATCAGCATTAGACGTACCAGTTTTTCGATTTGTTCTTGGGTGTCCGGCACTGGTATCAGCGTGTAGCGCTGGATTTTTTTGCCATTACCAAGTCTCGTGACTCGGCAGAAGAAGAATAATACTTCTTCACCATCTTCTTCCTGGCTTGGTTCTTTGGAGGCAAAACTAGAGATTAAGCGCAAAGCTCCCACTCGGGCTTTTTGGACGTCGCGTCTGCGTTTTTTGAAAATATCGCCAGCGTCGATTATTTTGCACCGCGTTCTACTAGAGCTTTGCCCCATGAACATTTTCGAAACTCCTGGTTATTTTTGTAAAAGAAAATCCCCTAAAGGCTAGATACACCATCATTGCTTTTTAGGCAAGAGATGCGCCCTTAGGGGATCCGCGGGCCCGCAGCAGTTGCTACGGCTCGCGTTTGTCACAAGGTGGCTGATTAGGCCGAGGCGGCCGTGTCGATGACGGGCTCCGCGATGACCGCTTCGCCGTCGGTCTCCACGACACTCCCGAGAACTGGGAGCTCCTGGCCCTTGGAGGCCAGGAGCTCACCGAGCGTTCCCATATCCTCGGCCTGTTCCCGCCGCTGGGCCCGCCGTTCTCGCCGGTTGGCCTTGCCTTTCTTGGGGGCCTTCTTGCCGCGAGGCTTGTCTTCCTCGTCGGCGGCGACGACCTCGTCGGGAGCTGAATCCGTCTCCTCCTCGTCGACCTGGGCAGCTCGTTCGTGAATCGGATGCATGCTGAGCCACTCAGCGTGCATCCCGAGCATGTACCTGATCATGCTGTTCACGATCAGGTCTCCGACGTCCACACTGACCATAAAGATGACGCCGCGCCCGTTGGTCCAGATGTCGTCATCGGCCTCGGGCTTGTACTCCTCCCTCGGCCAGATTCCGAAGACCACCCACGTGACCTGGAACTGGATCCCTCGGGAGGCTTGATCCGGCCTGGAGCTTTCGCCGACCAGTGCCACGAACCGACGTGGGCCGAGAGACTGGAAGAGCTTGAAGTTCGTGGCCAGATCCAACTCCAAACGTCTAAGCGCGAATGAGTCGATCTCTACGTATCGAGACCGGCCTTCCTCCGGCCATTCCTCCGGGGATTCCAGCGGCTGGATTACGATCACATCGGCGCGGCCGTTCTTGAGGGCGTTGCGTGGCCCGCTCAAGTGCTGGCCATCGAGCACATCGGAGGCAAGGATCGCCTTCGGATCCGCCACGTTGCCGTTTCCGTAGTTGAAACGGACACGGGTTTTGTATTCGATCAGCTCCCGCTTGCCTTGGAGAAGCTCTGCCATGTAGGGATGACCAATGGTCGCGTCGCTCTGGTTGAGAGGTCTCTGCAGCTCCTCTTGTCCGAACGTTACGTAGAGTCCGTCCCGCATAGCCGGGACGTTCGAGATCTCTACCTCGATTGCCGGATGGCCAAGGGGGATGAGGGTGTGGCGGAGGATGGGCGTCCGAAGGGACACCTTCCGACCAGAAGGGGAGAAACACGGAGGGTTGAAAACGTTTGATTGTGCCTGTGCCATGTCTTTTGCTCCTGAGTGTTCCGGCTTCGCCGGAACGGTTTCTTGGTTTACGGTCATGCTCCAACGGATGTCGGAGCGGTTTACCACCTTGTTTGAGTTGAAGTTCCCGCTTATAACCCTCAAGCCTTGCGGCTCGACGGTTACACGCAGTTGCGTCGCGGGAACCGATCTATTTGTCGATGAACGTGTGGGTGCGGTTAACCGCACCAAGTACAAAAAATTTTCGAGGACGACTGGCGACTTGGAATAGGGTTTGTACGGGGTATCGGGTTTTTAAACCGATATATTGTTCCTATACCGGCCCTAATGTTTCGCGAGTCTCGGGAAAATCCCGCCTCAAGGTTGTGGCAAATGATTGTCAAAACTTTGAGACGCCCCTGTGTGCAGAGGCGAGAGAGAAGGTACTAACGGAAGATTCGGCTCTTGCGATCGGCAGTGCGTAAACGCTGCCACCGATCCACATCCGAATACATGGCGCCAAGCTTGAGTTCTTTTTTCTCAAAAGCTTGGTTTAAGACGAACATGGTACCTAGGAACCACAGGCTGAATAGAGCCAGAATATTTCCTAGATCTTGTTGGATATTCCAGGCCGACGATCCAAGTAGGGACCAGCCGCCTAACGTCCAAATAAGCAAGACTACGACAAAGGACCACCTAATTTTCATTGAGGTACCCCTTTCAAATTTTTCAAGGCACAATGTGAGTTATCCGAACGGGCATGGAGGCTGACTCATGGGTTTGGCATTAAGCCTCCCGCGAGTTTTGCGGCCGTTTCCACGTGTGTCCAGCTAAGGCCGGAGACGCATGGTCCTCGTAGCCGTTTTGCCGTCAAGAGTAATTGACGGAGCCCCCACGCCTGTTCGGACAACATTTTGGTAGTGATTGGTGAATTGGAAAGAACTACTTAATCTAGCTGATTTTTTGCTTTTTGTCAAGAGTTTAGTGTAGGCGTTATCCTTCCTCGATGCGCCCGGGATGCTTGGGTTTTCTACGGTATGTTGTTTTTTGTCGGTGCACTTGGGTGGGCGGTGCATGGCGCTTTCGCACCCTGCGTTCCACCTCACGGCGGCTGATGGTGATGACGATCCTGCGGTCGTCTTTTTTCATCGTCACAGGCACTGACTTTTTTACTTTCTTGGCCATAATTTCCTCTTTATAATAACAATGCGTTGTTTCGCTGTCGTCCCGAGCTTGCCGACCTGCCCCGACCGTAGAGTCGGGAGGGATTTTTTGAAAAGGTCCTTCAACTACGCTGTGCTTCGTTCAGGATGACAGGGTATATTTTCAAACAAAGAAGAGCCCCTAAAGGCTCCTCCTTGTTTTTTTAGTTGTAAATCGAGCGAACGAATCGCCCGACTGAAGATCCGATCCAGCGATTAGATATTCAGTCGGACGGGGGGCGAGTAAGTAGTCTTTGCCCCCACGTGGCGCGTTACTTGGTCTCGAACGAATTGCTCTTGACCTTCTTTTTTCCTTTCTGGAGGCGATCGGCCTCCTCATATGCTGCTAGGTTCTTGTTGGCGAGGAGCGCATCCTCGATCATAAGACCGATTCGGATGACGCTCGCCTGATCGTCCGGTAGGTGGTTGAACAGATGTCTGAAAGTGTGATCTTTCACGCTTTCTTCCTTTCCTAGTTTTACTCATCCAGCGTTGTGAGATTATTCATCGCAAAGCCGGATAAGTGTTGGCCGCACCGGTGGGAGTCGAACCCACGCTACATCCCCGACGACCCGTGTGGGCCGGACCCCCGTCCTTTTTTTGTCGAGCGATGCGATAATGTTCAGTAAGATTTTTCTTCCCGAACAATGTAGAGGGGACTTCGGCGCGCCGAGACGGCCGGGTCCGTAGATGTCTACTCTCAGCAAGAACCAGTCGAAACCGATTCTGATGATTTTGACGTCCAGCCCCATTCTCGGACATCGATTTTCATCGGGCTTTGAATGGGTCTCTCCTCCACATTGTTTGGGACGAGTACTGTCATTCCCGTGAAAACGGGATCCAGTTTCGTTCTGTAAAGGTCCGTATCTGAAGGCACGATTTTTTTATCATGCGCTCGGATGCGGAGCCGGTAGAACGAGTGTTCTACCGGCTAGATCAGGGCTCTGCTTCCCTAAGGCTCACAACTTTCGGTATGTGACACCGCTTGGTTTTTGGGCGGACCGAGAACCAAGAACGGTCGGTTGGAAGCGTGCTTCGTCAATAGAAAGGCACTGTTGCTTCCTCCTCCATATTTTTCACTCTCCTTTGGGCCAAGTGTCCCGGAATGCACCATGCATTCCTAGACCATCATGTCTCTCGGGGAGCAGTGATTGTGTGAAAGATGATTTTTTTGCGGCGAGAGTAAGCTCGTTCACGGGAGTCTTTGGTTACAGCCTGCTTACTCAGGCTTAATTACTTGGTGAGGAGCATTTGCTTCCTCGCGGCTCTCATATAGCCGCTTGTTGAAACGGGCGTTCTACCCGTGATTTGTGGTTTCACAGCATCTCTGTTTGCCGATGCCGGACTTATGTCACGGCGCGTTCAGAGTATCGGCAGCTGCTGCCGAGCAGGTTTTCGTTTTTAACGTGCTCCTGCCAGACACGGACAGGTCAATTTTTGCGCGCGCCGACTTGCCTGGCGCTAGTTAAATTATTTCAACCCTGCCTCTCATTATCCGGTTCTAGATCGGTGACCGGATTGTTGACTTTTATTTTCGGCTCCTCCGACCAGGAGCTAGATCATTCCTTTGTGCTTCACCGTCTTTTTCTCCTTGTTGTTGGTGCGCATGCGACAGGATATCGCCGCGGATGCAGAGGGAACGTGAGAGCGCCGAAGCGCCTCTAGTTCATGTCCGCCTACCTATCATGTAATGCCAGTCGAAACCGGCGAACATGACTTCAGCGTCCGAGCTTATCCGGGGTCCGTGTTCGGTCCGGGTAAGTTCCTCCTCTACGTCTGCGGCGACATCAGATAAAACAAAAGCCGAGACTTTTTGATCCCGACTGATTTGAACCCAGCTTAGCTTTACAAAAGGCCTGACTAAATCTATATAATTGCGCCTTTGTTGCCGTGTAGCCCGATTCTCCTCAATCGAGTTGCTATTTAGGACTTAGTAAAAAGTCCATATTTTTAAGGTTTTTTGGTTCATTTGACAGTTTCCCATCAAAGAACAAATTAATATAACACACATTCTCTTTTTTGTCAAGAGGGATATTTACAGTAAATATAAATCTTGGCTAAAATAAGGGGTAAGCACCAAAATTTAAGTAAATATTCGCTAAAACTTGCCAAAATACCAAATACAGACATGCTTGAGAAATATTGACAATCATAGATATGTCATGTCATAATCGCGGCTATAAAGCGGCTCGTAAAAACGCGTCGCAACAATCTTTTAAATAAATGGGCGTGAAACGTTAAAAAAAATTAAGAACCCTCCATTAAACTGGGGGGTTTTAGTGTCTTTGTAAAAACCAAAAATAATCCAACTAGTTTCCCTTCTCAATTTATATCTCACCGTCGCCTTCATCGCATCGACTGCTTTGTCCCTTTATGATGCAGGTCCGGCTGGGAGGAGGGGTAAACTTAAGTGACTAGCTCCCCCTACATGTCACAATCCGTTTTTCAGCGTCAAGTCCCAAAGGATTTTGAGCGTAAATATTTTTCAGCCTCGCGCGATGCGATGGCCTTACCGGATCTAATAGAGATCCAAAAGAAGAGTTATCGATGGTTTCTTGAAACAGGTATACGTGATCTGTTGCACGAAATTTCTCCGATCAAAGATTTTATCGGACGCGATTTAGAGCTTACCTTCGACGATTATTTAATCGACGAACCTAAGTTCGACGAAAAAACTTCTCGCGCTAAAAACATCACTTACGAAGCACCGCTACGTGTGAAAACTAGATTGGTTAATAAGCGGAGCGGCGAAAGTAAAGAACAGGAAGTTTACCTGGGTGATTTGCCGGTCATGACCGACCGCGGTACGTTTGTGGTAAATGGCATTGAGCGCGTTATAGTTTCGCAGTTAGTGCGCTCGGCCGGTGCTTTTTTTACGGCTGAAGCCGTTCGTTCACGCCGCTATTACGGAGCAAAAGTTATTCCTAATCGCGGCGCCTGGCTTGAATTTGAAACTGATACCAATAACGTGATCTGGGTAAAGATCGATCGTAAACGCAAAGTGGCCGCGACGTCGCTTTTGCGCGCTTTTGGTTTTTCGACTGACGAGGAAATCATGGACCTATTTAAAGAAGTAGACATCCATCCTCTGAATCATTACATCGAAGCATCGCTTGCCAAGGATGTTGCAAAAAACGAAGACGATGGCTTAATCGAAGTTTATAAACGCATCCGTCCCGGAGATCTGGCTACGGCTGATAATGCACGATCTCTCATTCATTCAATGTTTTTCAAATTTGAAAGATATGATTTGGGTACGGTGGGACGGTATAAGTTTAACCAGCGTTTTGGTTTGCCTTTTGAGGAAGGTGACTTGGAAAAAGAAGAAAACAGAATTTTATCCAAAGAAGATTTGGTAAAAATATTATGTGAAATTATCCGATTGAATAACACACAGGAAGAACCTGATGATGTTGATCACCTGGGTAATCGTCGCGTTCGCGCCATCGGGGAATTGGTGCAGACGCGTTTTCGCATAGGTTTGGCTCGCATGGAGAGAATAGTCAAAGACAGGATGTCGACACAGGACATAACACTGATTACGCCGGCCAAGCTTATCAATGCGCGACCGGTGATCGGCGCGATTCGTGAATTCTTCATGAGTTCACAGCTCAGTCAATTCATGGACCAAACCAATCCGCTATCTGAACTCGAACATAAGCGTCGTTTGTCAGCCATGGGTCCGGGCGGTCTTTCACGGGAACGTGCTGGTTTTGATGTACGCGACGTTCACCGTAC
Organism: Patescibacteria group bacterium; assembly: GCA_043818395.1. Lineage (GTDB taxonomy): Bacteria > Patescibacteriota > Patescibacteriia > 2-12-FULL-60-25 > 2-12-FULL-60-25 > JBDRFZ01. The sequence goes on along the minus strand of JBDRFZ010000014.1, from coordinate 15,294 downwards.
TCATTATGGACGAATTTGTCCGATCGCTTCACCCGAAGGTCCGAATATCGGATTAGTCGGCCATTTGGCTAGTTACGCCCGTATCAATGATTTTGGTTTTATCGAAACGCCATATAGGAAAGTAAAGAACTGGGCGAAAAATGATGGAAAAGATGTAATCGGCGAAGTTCTTCGCGTTGATGTGCGAGATGGTAAAGGTGAGGTCGTAGCGGAAGCTAAGAAAGAGGTGGATTCCAAGATGGCTAAAGTGTTGACTAAGTTACCGATCGATAAATTACCGATCGTACCGAAAGTTACCAATGAAATTGTTTATTTGAATGCATTTTTGGAGGAACGTGGAACGACTGCGCCGGCTACTACACCGATCAGTCGGGATGGTAAATTTTTATCCGAACGTACAAGCGCTCGTAAAAACGGTGAGCCGACTATCGTGGATGTCTATGAGATAGATTATGTGGATGTGGCATCAAAACAGATTCTCTCCGTCGGCACGTCGCTCATCCCGTTCGTGGAACATGATGACGGCCAGCGTGCGCTCATGGGTACAAACATGCAACGTCAGGCCGTACCTTGTATTAAACCGGATGCGCCGATTGTGGGAACCGGAGTAGAGCGTCGCGCGGCCGTTGATGCCGGACACGTGATTCTGGCACCTGATGACGGCGTCATTACTTCGCTTTCCGCTAATCATGTAGAACTAAAAACCGAAGGCGGAGAGATTAAGCGTTATGACATCATGAAGTTCATGCGTTCAAACGCTTCGACCTGTATCAATCAACATGCCAGAGTCAACAAAGGGCAAAAAGTTTATGCCGGAGAAGTTTTGGCTGATGGCATGTCATGTCAAAACGGCGAACTAGCGCTAGGACAAAATTTGCTTTGCGCTTTCTTATCATGGGACGGTTACAATTATGAGGACGCCATCATTATCTCGGAACGCATGGTGCATCGCGATTCATTCACCTCTATACACATTGAGCATCATGTTGTTGATGTGCGCGATACCAAGCTTGGTCCTGAAGTTGTAACATCAGATATTCCCAATGTTTCGGAAGAGAAGCTTAAGAACTTGGATGAAAACGGAGTAATCAGGATCGGTGCCGAAGTAAAATCCGGCGATATTCTGGTTGGTAAAATTACTCCTAAAGGTGAGACAGATTTGTCAGCCGAGGAAAAATTATTGCGCGCCATTTTCGGTGAAAAAGCCAGAGACGTTCGGGATTCATCGCTTTATCTGGAACACGGCGAACATGGAAAAGTAGTCGGAGTTACAGTATTTTCACGTGAAGCCGGCGATAAGTTGCAGCCAGGGGTTATAAAACAGATCGTGGTTTCAGTAGCGGATTTAAGAAAAATCCAGGTCGGCGATAAGCTGGCCGGTCGTCATGGCAACAAAGGCGTTATTTCCAAGATCGTACCGGTAGCGGATATGCCGTTTTTAGAAGATGGAACACCGGTTGATATGATTCTTTCACCGCTTGGCGTAGTTTCTCGTATGAACCTGGGGCAGATTCTGGAGACGCATCTCGGACTTGCGGCTAACTCGCTTGGTTACATGGTAGCTACACCTGTTTTTGATGGCGTGCATGAAACGACTATCCGTGAGGAACTTGAAAAAGCTGGTTTTCCATCCGACGGTCGTATTAATCTTTGCGATGGTCGCACCGGTGAACCGTATAGTCATCCGTCGACGGTTGGTTATATCTACATGCTTAAGTTGAACCACATGGTCGAAGATAAAATCCACCAGCGTTCAATCGGTCCGTACTCACTCATCACCCAGCAGCCTTTAGGTGGCAAAGCACAATCCGGCGGACAGAGATTCGGAGAAATGGAAGTCTGGGCGTTAGAGGCTTATGGTGCGGCGCATACTCTGCAGGAAATCCTGACCATCAAATCAGATGATGTACCCGGACGATCAAAGGCTTATGAATCCATCATCAAAAACGAACCTATTAGAAAAGTAAACGTTCCGGAATCATTCAATGTTTTAGTCCGTGAACTCAAGGGTTTATGTCTTGATGTTGAACTTCTAAAACACGGCAAGAGGCTAGAAGAGTCATCGCCTCGACCGGAGCATTTTAGACCGCGGCCGGCACTCACTAATTCACCGAATGAAATAGAGTGGGGACCGTCTCCCGAAGAAAAAAAATAACGCGAACGCATATGTCATTTTTCCAAACAGAAAATATTAAGACCACGGATTTTGACGCTATCAGATTGAAATTAGCTTCTCCGGAAAATATCAGAGCCTGGTCATACGGAGAAGTCACAAAACCTGAAACGATCAATTATCGCACCCAGAAACCGGAAAAGTCAGGATTGTTCGCTGAAGAAATTTTTGGTCCGTCAAAAGATTGGGAATGTTATTGCGGAAAATATAAAAAGATTCGATATAAAGGAATAATTTGCGACAAGTGTGGTGTTGAAGTGACCCATTCCTTAGTTCGTCGCGAACGCATGGGTCATATTGAATTAGCTGCACCCGTGACGCATATTTGGTTTTTGCGCGGCGTTCCGTCCAAGGTTGGCACGGTTCTTGATATGTCGGTTCAGGCTCTGGAGAAAGTTGTTTATTTTGCGAATTTTATCGTCACCGATATTAACGAAGACCTGCGTGTTCAAACCGTGGAACAAATAAGGATGGAATATAAAAGCAAGCGAAAATCTATCGAGTCAGAATTCGAAAGAGAGATTAAGCGCGTAAACGATAAAGCGGCAGAGAAAGGCGCTGATGCCGATACCGTGACCGAGGAACTTGATAAATTACAGGGCAATAAAGAGAGGAAGCTCGAGGAATTGGAAGAAGAATTTTCGACTTCTGAAAAGGAATTGAAGGATTTGAAGCCGCTTAAAATTTTATCTGAGACCGATTATCATGAAATGTCGCTTAAATACGGTCACGTGTTTGAGGCTAAGATCGGTGCCGAGGCTTTAAACGAATTAATGGAAAAAATTGATGTTGAAGCAACGATGAAGGTTTTGCTTGATGAGCTTAAATCCGCATCGGAGGCTAAAAGAGATCGGATCGTTCGACGTCTGAAACTTCTTAAATCTTTTAGTTTGCAAAAGATCGAGCCACACTGGATGGTCTTAAAAGCTGTTCCGGTTATTCCGCCTGACTTGCGTCCGATGGTGGCGCTTGATGGTGGTCGTTTTGCAACTTCTGATTTGAATGATCTTTATCGTCGCGTTATTAATCGTAATAATCGCTTAAAACGCCTGATCGAGCTTAATGCCCCGGAAGTTATTACGCGTAATGAAAAGCGTATGTTGCAGGAAGCGGTTGATGCTTTGTTTGACAACAGCGCCCGTCATTCCAAAACAGTTATCGCAGCAACTGGCAAGAAACGTCAATTGAAATCTATCGCGGATATTTTAAAAGGCAAGCAAGGCCGTTTTCGTCAAAATCTGTTGGGTAAGCGCGTAGATTATTCCGGTCGTTCGGTTATTGTCGTAGGTCCAAAGCTTCATATTGATGAGTGCGGTCTGCCAAAGATTATGGCGCTCGAGCTTTTCAAGCCTTTCGTAATAGCCGAGCTCATTAAACGTGAAATCGTACATAACATTCGTTCGGCGAATCGGTTCATTGAAGCTGATAATTCGGAAGTCTGGGATATTTTGGAAAATATTGCGGCAGATTCCGTGGTGCTGTTAAATCGTGCTCCTACGCTTCATCGACTGGGTATCCAGGGTTTTCGTCCGCGGCTTATCGAAGGCAAGGCCATACAGATTCATCCTATGGTTTGTCGGGCTTTCAATGCTGACTTTGATGGTGACCAAATGGCTGTTCATGTCCCGCTTACCGAAGAAGCTCGTGAAGAAGCGAAGAACCTGATGCTTTCGACTAAGAACTTATTGCGTCCTGCAACCGGCCAGCCAGTAGCCCATCCTGACAAGGACATTGCCTGGGGTGCTTTCTACATGACCACTATGGTTGAGCCGGAAGATGGCAAAGTAAAAGCTTTTGGTACGTTAAAAGAAGCGATTTACGCTTATCAATTAGGAAGAGTCAGGATCAGGGAAAAGATAAAAATTCGTCTTGAAATAGGGTCATCGATAATTGAGACCTGCGTCGGACGTTTACTTTTAAATCAGCTCCTACCTTCCGAAATTGGTTTTAAGAACGAAGTTATCGGTACAAAACAATTGGGCGAAATCACTCGTTTTGTACTTGAGACTTGCGGTTTTGATCGAGCTGCTCAATTCTTAGATGAAGTTAAAGATTTGGGTTTCAAATATATCACCCGGTCAGGTTTTTCCTATGGCATCGGAGATTTGCCAACCATTAAAGGCAAAGAAGTGATAATCGATGAAGGTGATAATAAGGTCCAAGCCATAGAAGAACAATACAAAGAAGGTCTGCTTACAAAAAAAGAGCGTTATACGCAGATCATCAAAGTTTGGTTGGATGTCAAGGATAGGGTGCAGAAACTTTCAAAAGAATCTCTGGAAAAGACTGGCACGGTTGCGTCCATGATCGATTCCGGCGCTCGCGGTTCGATCGGTCAATTGACACAGGTTATTGGCATGAAAGGTTCGGTGGGAAACCCGGCTGGTGAAATTATCGAGCTGCCGATTAAAGCTTCTTTCCGTGAAGGTTTAGGCGTGCTCGAATATTTCATCTCTTCTCACGGTACGCGTAAAGGCTTGACTGATACGGCGCTTAAAACCGCTAACGCAGGCTATCTAACGCGCCGCTTGGTGGACGTAGCCCAGGACGTGGTAATTACATCTGACGACTGCGGAGATACGGATGGCGTGGTTTTAACACATGAAGAATGTGAGGAAATCGGCGAACCGCTTCTTACGCGTCTCATGGGACGTTACACTATAAAGGAAATTAAAGATCCGGAAACGAAAAAGACTGTTATTAAAAAAGGCGCTCTAATCAGAGAAGAGCATATCAAGCTGATTCAGGCATTCAAAGAGCCGCTTAAAAGCGCACATGTCAGATCGGTTTTGACTTGTGAAACGGGTCGCGGATTATGTCGTAAGTGCTATGGCTATGATTTGGCTTATAATAACGAGGTATCACTCGGCACGGCAGTTGGAATCATAGCCGCCCAGTCAATTGGTGAACCTGGAACGCAGTTGACTATGCGCACCTTCCACATGGGAGGCGTAGCTGGTGCTGATATCACACAAGGTTTGCCGCGCGTTGAGGAATTATTCGAAGCCAGAGCTCCAAAGTATCGTGCAATTATTTCTGAAGTTTCCGGTAAAGCGAAGGTTGTACAGGGTGAAAGGCGGATTATTGAAACGGCTTCGGGCCAGCGCGTAGTTGATACCGCGTCCGGAAGCAAAGTGGTTCAGATAGAAGGCATCGCCGTACAGGAAGAGGAACATATCCGTGATACAACGGAAGATAAAATCAAAGTAAAAAATGGAGTCAAAATAAACAAAGGCGATTTATTGATAGCTCAGAAAAACGGTGATGAGATCTTGGCTGAACATGACGGCGTTGCCAAAGTCAGTACCTATAAAGTTATTGTTATCTGGGAAGGCCCGGCAATTATCGAATACGCCATACCAACCGGTTTGCAGGTTTTAGTAAAAGACGGACAAGAGATTCAACCCGGCGATCAGCTGACTGAGGGTCACTTGGATTTGTTGCAGCTTTTCAGACTTAAAGGCAGAGATGCGGTCATGCGTTATTTATTAAGAGAAACGCTTTCCATCTATGCCTCACAGGGTCAGAAGATCAATGCTAAGCATATCGAGGTTATTGTCCGTCAAATGTTCTCCCGCGTTTATGTTAAAGATGCCGGTGATACCGAGCTCTTGCCAGGTGAAATAATCGAAGTAGCCAGAGCTAGAGATGAGAATAAGCGCGTAGCGGAGCAGAAGGGCGTGTTAGCCGAGCTGGAGGATTTGTTCATGGGTGTGACCAAGGTTTCTCTTACCACGGAGTCATTCCTTTCAGCTGCGTCTTTCCAAGAGACGGCTCGCGTTCTCATTAACGCCGCCGTGACCGGTAAGATCGATAAACTCGAAGGCTTAAAAGAGAACGTGATTATCGGCCGCCTTATTCCAGCGGGTACGGGTTTTGGCCACGTGCATGAGGAAGAGGTGGAAGATGCGGGAGAAGAGTCTGTAGTAGCGGCTTAAATTTAAAAAAGCGCATGGAAACAAAATCCCCCGAAAAAACGGGGGATTTTGTAATTTGTCTTGTTTTCATGCTTAGACTATTATTGTGCTAACAGGATGCTATCAGTCTGAAGCAAGATATTGGTGAATTCTCAGCTACTAAATACGATTATGTCTCGTCATTCCAAATGGTCCAAAGTTAAACAATTCAAAGGTGCGGTTGATGCCAAGCGTTCGGCTTCGTTTACCAAACTGGCGCGCGAAATCCAAGTCGCGGCCAAAGAAAAGGGGGCGGATCCTTCCTTGAATTTGCGTTTGCGAGTCGCCATTGATCGGGCTCGCAGAGCATCCATGCCTAAAGATAGTATTGAGCGTGCTGTTGAACGCGGTTCGGGAGCGGGAGGCGAAGGACAGATCGACTTTCTTGTATATGAAGCTTATGGCCCGGGCGGTACGGCTTTAATAATTGAATGTCTGACGGACAATCGCAACAGATCGGCTAATGATGTTAAACATCTTTTAACCAAACATGGCGCGTCTTTGGCGGCGAGCGGTTCGGTTACGTATCTTTTTGACCATCAGGGCGTAGTTCGTCTGACGGAAGATTTGTCGGTCGATCGGCATGAAGAGATCGAGCTTTCGTTGATCGATGCCGGAGCAGAAGATATGCGCGAAGAGGATTCGTCTTTGCTGATAGTCTGTGATACCAAAAATCTTAGTCAGGTTGCGGAGGCTGTCGAAAAGCATGATTTAACAGTAGAGTCCGCCGAGTTGGAATGGTTACCAAAGTTATTAGTCGAGACCGACGAAGAAACCGGAATGATTATCGAAGATTTGATTACCGCCCTGGAAGAGTTGGATGACGTCTCGAAAGTTTATTCAAATTTAGCATGAACAGATGATCTGGCGTTGTTCTGTCTTTGTATAGAATCGTGATTCACGATAAAGTATGACAATGAGAATTAGGTTGATTTTAGTGATTAATTTAATGAATACAGAATTTATTAGATATGCCTGTCACGCGCGTTATAGGTATTGATCCGGGTTTTGGCCGTATGGGCATTGGCGTAGTCGACATACAAAGCGGAGACTCGGTTCACGTCTGGCATGAGGTGGTAGATACGCCGGCTGGTTCGGATTTTTCCGAGCGGCTTGGCCTAATACGTGATGAATTAATAAAAACCATCGAAAAATACAAACCGCAGATTGCGGCTGTTGAATCCCTTTTTTTTCAGACCAATGTAAAAACCGCGATGCAGGTTGGTATGGCGCGCGGAGTCATCCTACTCGTTCTTTCTGATGCGGGATTACCCGTAGTAGAACTTAATCCCAATCAGGTTAAACAGGGTTTGACCGGATATGGCAACGCCGATAAACGACAGGTACAAGAAATGGTTAAGCGGTTGTTGAAATTAGATAAAATTCCAAAATTAGATGATGCGTCTGATGCTTTGGCTATCGCTATGGTCGGTGGCAGTATGTATCGCGTTAGCTCGGTCCACAAATGACAAGATTAATTCAAATCTCCGTATTGATTTTTTTTAGGCGTCGGGCTGGTTATGATTTTTGGTTGAAGTCTGATTAATTTTGGTTTTTTCTCCTCTTCATCATTTATCGCGTCAGGATCGCTACTCTCATTTGTTGCAGATTTATCGGCAAGTTTCATTTGTTCGTCGTCTTCATCTTCTTCCCACCATTTTTTTAAGCGGTAAACGGAAGTGCCGTGTCCGCGTGACTGAGCTCTTCTGATTTCCAGCAGTTTTGAAATATTTTTTTCAGTCGGTCGTTCGATAATGCCCTTGTGGGCCGCGCTTTTTGCGATGTTTGATGTTTCGCGTGTTGACCATTCAAGCATGCGTTTTTCCGCTTTAGTCATGAGCTTTTTCTGTTCTCTGGTAAGAGCTGTTTTACCGCTCATTTTAAGAGGGCTGTAAAATCTTGTTTTGGGAGTTTTTCCGGTCAACATAGGTTTCTACTTTAACATATCGTCTCGTTTTTAGTTGTAGGGTAAACTGTGCGTATCTAATATGAAGAAAATCAAAACAAAGTCTGGTTTGGATATTGATAATCGGTCGGAAGAATCCAGTCTGGTGCACGATCCATACACCGGTCATTGGATAATTTTAGCTCCCGGACGTAAACATCGGCCGGACAATTCATCGTCCCGAAAAAATGAAGACGTCTTCAGCCGTCAGAATTTAAAGCATGAAAAAATACTCGCCGTATACGGTCGTGGGGCAGAGTGTATTACGGCGATCGAAAACAAGTTTTCTGTTTTTAGTTCAAACAAGGGCCTTAAGGGCAGACAGGAGATTTTGGTTGAGGGCCAGAGTAAAATGCCTTTTTCCAAATTTTCAGTTGACATGATTTTTTCTGTGATTAATGCATTGGTTGAACGATCCCATGTTTTCCGCCGAAATCCGCAAATAAAATATTTAGTCGCTTTTAAAAACCAGGGAGCTGCGGCCGGCGCATCACAAATTCACGCCCATTCACAAATCTTCGGGTTGTCTTTCGTGCCGGAACAGGCTGGCAAGATGATGCAAAAACGACGGCAATTACTCAAAAAAACCAAATTAACGCCGCATGATTTAGCGCTTATGATGGCAACGAAAGAAAGGATAATTTTTAATGATAAAAAGGTTATTGCTTTTGCCAGTCCTTTTGCCAGGTTGCCTTATGAAGTCAGAATAATAACGCAACGGCCGTTGGATAATATAACTCAAACCGACAAGTATGAGCGAAGATCGATTGCTAAAGCTCTTTTTAAAATATTGCATTTGACTTCTTCGCGGGACTGGCCGTTTAACTTTTATTTTCACGATACGTTTTCTGATAAGAATGAACATTTTGAAATAGTTTTTACACCGCGGACTAATGTATGGGCCGGGTTTGAACTTGATACCGATATTGTCATTAATCCCGTAGCACCGGAATCCTGCGCCGATGAATACCGGAAAGCAGGTTAAAATAAGGCCTGTTTTACTGATAAAAAGTGGGTTTTTAAGGTTGTTTTTTTAGTTACCGCATGATAATATTTTATTCCAATCTGAAGGGTAAAAAAATACTAAATTATGCAACTTTTTTGGCATGGTTATTCCTCAATAAGAATCGAATCAAAGAGCGCTGACAGTGAAGTTTCTGTTGTTACAGACCCCTACCAAAATGAAGCGAGTTTGCGATTTCCACGCACCCTCGAACCGGATGTTTTGGTTTTATCGCATCAAGATCAAAAACGTTTTAATATTGAAGGCGTAGGAAACGCACCTTTTATAGTCTCAGATCCCGGAGAATGTGAAATTAAAAATGTTTTTATCCAAGGAATTCAGGATAGGGAGATAGAAGCTGGGACAAAATTCAGACCGGTCGTCTACAGGATAGTTGTCGAAAATATCGCTTTGGCTTTTTTGGGACAGATCAACCGCCGGCTGACTGATTATGAACTCGAGGAATTATCGAACATAGACATTCTTCTTTTGCCGGTTGGTGGCGGTGACGTGATGAGTGCAAAAACCGCGCACGAGACCATCAAAGAGGTTGATCCGAGGATAGTGGTGCCGCTTTATTTCAGCCTTCCGGGCATTAAAGTCGAATTAGCCAGCGTCGATGCTTTTTGTAAAGAACTTGGTGTTTGTAAGAGAGAAGACATGAATAAGTTAAAGCTCACTAAAAAAGATTTACCGGCCGATGAAATGTCGGTGATGGTTTTGGAAAGAGTTTAGCTGACTAAAAATATGACCGTAAAAAAAGAAAGCATCCAAAAAAAGAGAAGCACTATAAAAAAGAAAAGGGTGACACGGCTCAAAAAAGATGAAAAGTTGCAAGAATCGGTTTTAGAAACACGTGATCGAATTTTAACTAACGAAGAAAAGCGGGAATTAATTTTAGCACATACCGTCCTGCATAGAAAAAAAGTCAAGGATCCACTACAGCTGGTTAGTTTGTATGCGGGGGTAGCAGTCACCTCGATAGTTGTTATTTTAGGTTGGTTTTATGCGTTTTCGCCCAGTATTTTAAAATCCATAAGCAATCCGTTTATAGAGACAGACGGTCTTGCCGCGCAAGCTGCGGATTTAAAAGTAGCTGCTGATGAAGCCAGAAAGCAGACCAATGAAAGTGACTTGGGGAAGATGTTGCAACAGACCACGGATGAATTAAACAGGATTTCCAGTCAAGCGGAAAGCAGTCAATTGCTATTGGATAAATTAGCGGAAAGCGTCAGCTCAACCGTTTACCAGGAGGGCGGTTTTAATAATCCGGTTTTAATAACTTCCTCAACGACCGCGGTCAAAAAAAATATACCAACTACAACTTTAGAATGATTGAATTATGACAAATCAGAGTAAACCGAATAATGAAATATTGGAGGTAGCCCGCGGTGTCCAAGTGCAGGATATTTCGGACGAAATGCGAAAAGCATTTTTGGATTATGCCATGAGCGTGATCGTGGACCGCGCCCTGCCGGATGTGCGCGACGGTCTTAAGCCGGTGCATCGGCGCATTTTATATTCCATGTGGCAAACAGGGCTAAAGTCAGGTGCTAAATTTAAAAAGTGCGCCACTGTCGTTGGAGACGTGCTCGGTAAATATCATCCGCATGGCGATCTCGCGGTTTATGATTCTTTGGCGCGCATGGCTCAGGATTTTTCTTTACGCTACCCCCTCATCAGGGGTCAGGGAAATTTCGGTTCTATTGATGGTGATAGAGCGGCTGCCTATCGTTATACCGAAGCAAAATTGCAGAGTTTGGCTGAAGAATTACTGATTGATATCGAAAAAGATACGGTGGATTTTCGGCCGAATTACGATGGTTCTACCAAAGAGCCGTCTGTTTTGCCAGCTAAACTGCCTAATCTTTTATTAAATGGAACGCTTGGTATTGCGGTTGGTATGGCGACTAATATTCCGCCGCATAACTTGAGTGAAATTTGCGATGGTATTACGGCTTTGATAGACGATCCGGAGATATCTATCGAAGATCTTTTGAAATACGTCAAAGGTCCGGATTTTCCGACTGGTGGCATTGCTTATGATGTTAATGATATTAAAACCGCGTATGCAACCGGCCGGGGAGGGATCGTGGTTCGCGCAAAAACTGAAATAGTCGAAGATAAAGTCGGTCAATATCGCATCCTTGTCACCGAAATACCTTATCAGGTAAACAAGTCGACGCTGATCGAAAAAATCGCGGAACTGGTTCAGGAAAAGAAGATCGAAGGAATCAAAGATTTGCGTGACGAATCGGATAAAGAAGGGATTCGTATCGTGGTCGAGCTTAAGCGAGACAGTTATCCGAAAAAAGTTTTAAACCAGCTCTTCAAGATGACCCAGCTCCAGGAAACCTTCCATGTGAACATGCTGGCTCTGGTAGATGGTATACAACCAAGAGTACTGACCCTGAAAAACATTTTAGAAGAATATGTTAAACATCGTCAGGTAGTAATAAGGCGACGTACCGAATATGACTTGGCGCGCGCTAAGGATCGAGCGCATATTTTAGAAGGCTTGCGTATCGCGTTGGCGAAAATTGACGAAGTCATCGCCACTATCAAAAAATCCAAAGACAAAGACGAGGCTAAGGTCAATTTAATCAAGAAATTCAAGCTTTCAGAGGTTCAGTCCATGGCGATTTTAGAAATGAGATTGCAGCAGTTGGCAAATCTTGAACGTATTAAGATTGAACAGGAATATAAAGAAAAAATGGAGCTTATAAAGGAACTGGAATCGATCCTGAAGTCAGCAAAAAAGATTTTAGATATCATTAAGAACGACATCACGGAACTTAAGGAAAAATTTGGCGATGATCGTCGGACCCAGATTATACGTACGCCGGTCGGTGAATTTTCGGTCGAAGATCTCATCCCCGAAGAGCCGACGGTCGTCATGCTTACGGCCGATGGTTATATAAAACGTGTTCCGCCGGACATGTTTAGGACGCAGGGGCGTGGAGGCAGAGGCGTTTCCGGTCTTACCACTAAAGAAGAAGATAAAGTAGAACACGTTTTTTCCACGTCGACTCACGCGGATTTGCTTTTTTTTACATCCCGTGGCCGAGTATTTCAGCTTAAGGTATACGATGTACCGCAGGGCAGTCGTGCGGCTAAAGGTCAGGCTATCGTTAACTTTTTACAACTTTCTCCAGGTGAGCACGTGGCTACGGTTCTGCCGATGGGTGATATGGACGGGGCCAAGAACCTGGTTATGGTGACTAATCAGGGAACAATTAAAAAATCACTTTTGGAGGATTTTTCCAATGTACGCAGATCCGGCTTGATCGCTATAAACCTGAAGGAGGGCGATGATTTGAAGTGGGTAAAGCCGTCTTCGGGAACGGATGAGATAGTATTAGTGACAAAAAACGGACAAGCTATTCGTTTTAAAGAATCGGATGTGAGAGCCATGGGACGTACGGCTGCCGGAGTGCGCGGAATTAAATTAAAGAAAAATGACAGCGTGGTCGGCATGGATGTAATCTTGCCGTCGCTTGTAAAAAAAGGCCATTTGGAACTTTTAACGGTTGCAGAAAACGGTTTAGGAAAGCGTACGAATTTAAGCGAGTATAAAGTGCAGAAAAGAGGCGGTTCGGGTATTCGTACGATGAAGATTACGGCAAAAACCGGCGGTGTGATTGGTGCATACATTTCTTCTTCGGATGCGGAATATGACCTCATCCTCATTTCTAAAAAAGGAATTGTAATACGTGTTTCATATAGCAGCGTACCTTCGCTTGGACGCGATACGCAGGGTGTACGCATTATGCGGTTCAAGGAAGACGGAGACATGGTTTCCAGTACTACTTTTGTCGCAGTGAGTGAAAAGAAGGTTGAATGAAATATTTAAAGCGTCAAACCCCGATCATTGCGGCATTTGTCGCCGGATTCGCGGTCATGAGCCTGGAGATTTTGGGTTCTCGTTTGGTCGCCCCGATCGTCGGTTCATCTGTTTTGGTTTGGACAAATTTGATCGGCGTAATTTTAGTCGCTTTAGCTACGGGTGCCTGGGTCGGTGGGATTATTGCGGATCGTTTTCACCAGGAAAAAGTCGTGGGTTATATGATGCTTGGCGCCGGTACCTGGTCATTATTGGTAGTTTTTGTTTCACGATATATCTTGTCCCTTTTTCCCGCTCTGCCTCCCGGTACGGCTGCTCCGATTATTTCTTTGATTCTTTTAGCTCCGCCTGCATTCATGTTAGGAGCAATTCCTCCGGCTCTAATAAGACTTTCCCTCAAAGAAGTTTCTGGTAGCGGTCATGTGGCCGGAATGTTGTCGGCTACGGGAAGTTTTGGGAGTTTGCTCGGAACGTATTTGACTGGTTATGTGCTTTTGCCGCTTTACTCCGTAACAGAACTTTTGTTCGGCATCGCGGTTTTATTAGTAATTTTCGCTCTGTTTTTTTTCTCGTCAATCTTTAGGCGAAGAGCCGTTGTTTCTGCGACGGGTTTTATGTTTATCATGACGCCCGTAGCTTTGGATAAACAAGAATATATTTTTCCATCGGCTTATAATTTTATTGAGGTGAAAGATATTAATTATCATTCAGAACCGGCTCGCGCTTTAATCATAAACCAAGGTCTGCATGCCGCCGCGTCACCGAATACGCTAAACGAATCCATATTTGAATATTGCCGAGGGTGGCGGGCCATGGACTCGTTAGTAACGGAGCCAAAAAGGATGCTGGCCTTAGGTGGGGGTGGATTTCATGTGGTAAGGGAATTTTTAGCGCGTCATCCGGAAGCTACGGCAGATGTAGTAGAGATAGATCCGGCGGTAGTATTTGCAGCTAAAAAGACATTCGATATCAATCCCGATCCGCGGCTTAATCTGATTATCGCAGATGCGCGGACGGCTTTGGATAATTTGGAACCAGGCTATGACATTATCGTCCAGGATACGTTTGCCGGAGATTTGTCGGTACCCTGGCATCTTCTGACGCAAGAAGTGTTTTTAAAGTATAAAAAATTATTAGCCCCTTCCGGCATATATACGGCAAATATAATTATGGGTGGCGATGATTCGGGTGAAGCGGTTAAACGTTTTAATCGAGATTTTTCGACTACGCTTAAAACTGCTTTTAATTGGACCGGAGCCGTGACCTTGGATAACAGATTAGCGACTAATCAACCGGCAAATGTTTTAGTTTTTGCCGGCAACGGTCAAAAACCGGATATGAAAAATTTAGCCACCGAAGTCAGTCGATACGCTACAAAATCAAACCCCAAAGAATTGAAGCTTTTAGACGGTGGTATGATTTGGACTGATGACTTTGGTTTAGCGGATTATGAAAGCATTGCTATGTATAGGGAGGCTTATAAATAAAATATTATATTTATTAGCATTTTGTTTTTTTGTTATAATTAAAATAATATGATAAATCCTTTTGATAGACCGAATTTTGATCCCGGCAAACCAAAGTTTGAAGTAAAACCACGGACTAGAGGGAGAGCTAAAGAGCAAGCGATCATTGAAGCAGAAGAAGAGATGTCTCAAGAAAGAAAAGAACATGAAGAAATTTTAGAACGAATGCAGCATCAAGATGAAAGTCAAGAAAATTTTGAATATTTTCTAGATGTTTTAAAAGATCCGGCTTGTGAAGATTCATATTGTAATACAAGGGATGCTTTGGAAGAGTGTTTAGATTTATTGCTTCATTCTAACTTAGATAAAAGTTTAGTTAGTGATTTTTTCGCCATTTTGAATGAAAGAATAGAAATATTAGGTTCATATTTTGGTTTTAATGATGTTTACAAACTCTTTTCAAAAGGAAGAATTTCAAGATCCATGTTTTTTAGTTTTTTTGATAAATTTTGTGAATTATTTCCTGCTGCTGTCATGTCTAGGATCGATGACTTGTCTGTTTCTCCTAATGAAAAGCAAGAATTGGAAAAAAGGGTATACGGCAAATTAGACGATTATGTGAAGAGAAAAATTATAGAAAATGACCCACAGGGTATTGAAACTCTGCGTAATAATTTTGATATACATATAGATTGGCAAAAATACGAACCTGAAATTCAACAGACCGTCAAGCATCTTTTAAGATCAGGAGATGAATATGAGGCGCGGTCTTGGAAACAGAAATCACTAGGCGAAAATCAAGAGATTGATGGCCAGGCTTTTTATAAAGAATATGAGGATGATTTTAAAGAAGGTGCGGTAGCTTTTATGAGTAAGTATATTGATGAAAATGATAGTAATGCACAAT
>JBDRFZ010000013.1:0-8306 GCA_043818395.1 Patescibacteria group bacterium | reverse complement strand
GTTGTTAATCGGTGGGTTCAAAGTAGGCGTGGGGGGGTCGCTAGTCCCCGTATTCCTCGCACTGAGCGGTCCCGGCATCGCCGGGGAAGCAATGTATTCGCTTACCCGCACCAGGCAGGATCAAGTCTGGAGGCGAGCTAGGCTCCGGAACACCGCCGGATTCCAGCACCCACTCGGCACCGGAACCGTGGAGCTCCACATTGAGCCCGGGGGTTTCGAGGATGCCCGCATCCAGACCCTCGACATCAGAGCTCGAACTCGTCGTGCTCTTACTCTCTTCTCTCTCGATTGTGGTGGTCGAGCTCGCCACCGGAGGTGCCGGCATGGCCTTGAGCGCAGCATCGTTGGCATCTGATCTGGCGCGGACTCGCGCCACGATCTCCTGGATCTCGGCAAGGTCAAACCGACCCTGCTCACGAGACTCGTTGGGGGTGTAGGTTGCAAGCTCCTGCCGGGCGCAGGAGACGAGCGCGAAACAAACACAAATGAACACTTTTCTCACGAGTCCTCCTCGTCCCCGCGCATTGGTTTTAGTCGGCGCAGGACGTTAAAAACTATACTTTTTAGTACTTTTTGTCAATAGCGAATTCCTCCGACTTCCGTATGACAGTGTCATGTGACTTCATGTATTCAGTATCAAATTCGTTTTCAGTCTAAACTATGCAGTTTTACTAACCTTCCCTCAAAATCCTCCGGTCATTCCCGTGAGTTTTTCGTCATTCCCGTGAAAACGGGAATCCAGTATCAAGCAAATCCTTCCACTCTGGATTATATTTTTCTATTAATTCCAGCTTCCAATTACGATTCCATTTCTTCATCTGCTTCTCTCTAAGAATAGCGGCCGAGATATCCTCCGTTTCTTCATAAAAGACCAAATACTTAACGTCGTATTTCTTCGTGAATCCACCAAATATTCCTAGCTTATGTTCTTGTATTCGTTTTTCTAAATCAGAAGTAACACCAATATATTAAGTTCCGTTACGTTTGTTGGTTAAGATATAAACAAAACCTTTTTTCATACGACGGAATTGACTCTACCTGACTGGATTCACGTTTTCACGGGAATGACGAAGGGGGGCGGGAATGACGGAGGGGGTAGGAACAATAACGATTAAACGGTTTGGTGTCTTTTTCCTAAAACCCAGGCAGTGGATAGAAGAAAACCCACAAGAAGGCCAAAAACACCATTTTTAATAAAATCAGGTTTAGCAAAAAACCTTGAAGGCAGTGGATCGTCTATGATCTGTACGCGAACCGAGTAGCCGAAATAATTAGGTGCTAAATTCGCCAACTCCTGCGCCACGCGTATCGCAAGTTCCGTAGCCTGGTCGCGATTAGTGTGATAGGCCACGATAGACATAACGCCCGTACCCACGCTCACGCTGGTTTCGATGGTATCGTGCCATTTTTTACGTTTGTTAATTTCATCCTGCGGAAAATAGTTTGTATCAACCTCCGCCTTGGCCATGACTGCATTAAAAAAACTGGAAGTATAAATGATTTCAGAAAGATTCTGAGCAATACGTTCCGTAGACTTGATGGCCGTATAGGGATCCATGCCACCGATATTGGTTTGCGTGATTAAAACTCGTTCGGTTGAAGAATAACGCAGTGGCTGAGCAAAAGAAAAAGCCAGAGCCAAAACAGCCCCGAGCAAGGTTACTAAGATGATCATCTTCCACGATCGAATTATTAATCTGAAATAATTTGGAGTAGCCATATTTAGATGAAAATAGATGGACTCTTGGGGCTGGGGTAAAAAATTTTTATTTTAATACTTCTCCGGTGACGATAGATCCGAGCACGACCGGTACATCCGTGTCTTTAGAATCACGAAGTACACGTAAAGTGATACTCGCACCGGGTCTGTAATCCGCTAAAACTTCTCCCAGATCAGCTGACCCATCTAGGATATCACGTTCTACACGCAAAATCACATCGCCGCTTTTTAATTTAGCTGATGCGGCCGGAGATTCTTTTAAAACTGCCGCCTTACCTAATTTTTTATCATCAACAAGCCGCGCTCCGCTTACAATCGTATTCCCCGGAACGATTTCTAGTCTTGCGGCCCCTAAATCCATGGCATTAACTCCAAGATACGCATGTTTAATTTCGCCAGAAGAAAGTAGTGAAGCAAAGGAGCCAGAAAAAGCTGAAGCGGGAATAATGCGCAATCGTTCCCCCAGCTTGCTATCTATCAACCCAACCAGTGATCCGTTCGGATCCCAAACCGCTCCGCCCATATCTCCGGCTCTGGTAATACCATCCAAAATCATACGGCGTGATGCAACTTCGCTGCTAACCGTTCCATTAGTTTCCAGCCGCGCACCGGGCTTGACGACCAGAGAAGGAACCAGCTCCCGCGGCCGCGCTTCCACCCAAATTTCAGCGCCCGCCGAAAGGCCGGTTACATGGGCAAGCGCCGTCGGAGCCAAACCCGCACCCGCTACTTTTAAGTAAACTGTTCCACTTAACCGGTCAGCAATCCCCTTTTCTATTTGATATGTGGTCCCGTTTTTCCAGATGACAATATCCTGTATTTTTAAACCATCAAGCACGTTTAGTGTCGTTACGAACCAACCATCCGAAGAAAGCGCTACGGCCTGACCGGCAATCATGTCATCGCTTAGTACACGCTCCTCGAGCGAAGTATTTTTTATTTTTTTATAAATAATCCCCACAGGACTTAAACGCTCAGCAGCAAATGAAGGAAGAGCAAGCGTTTTTACGGCCCGACTTTCTACCGGAATAAGCGCCAGCGTGGTTGTAGATTCAACCGATAAGGTTGAGGAGGTTGTTGTTTTTTCAAATAACCATTTCGTATCCAGATCCGCATACCATGAAGAACTCCAAAATCCAGCGGCCGCACCGGCCAGTGCGCTGGATATCAAACAAATCACCAAAAGCAAAAAATCACGTGGAAAAATTTTTTTCATAAATTGATGATACTACGAAAATATCCTGGCTTCATAGCCATCTGGCGGTTAATAAACTTGCACTGAATAAAATCAATACGACGATCGCTTCAGAAATCGCCAGACGACGTGGCGGTTTTGGATCGTAAAGATATCTTCTAGCCCGCAGGGTGGCTGTAAAAAAAATAGCGGCTAAAAGCCCCTGCATATTTAAACTGACAGGCAGTATTAAACCCATTAATCCGACCTCCAGACCGGTTAAGCCACCGACAAGGGTCCAAACTGAATTCTGCGTACGTGTAGCTCCCGGATGGCCGGTGACACGAAACAAGATCACCCCCAAAATCATACCAAGAAGAACGTGCCATAACCGATTCGAATGCAAAAAAGTCATAAGCCCAGCAGAAGTAGACATGGCGTACCAAGATATTACCGGGATAAAGGCAATATTCAGATGGGATAATCCGTTTACCGGATAAGAAGCCGGACGATAAGATAAAAGAAAAAGAAGATCCAGGGCCACAAACGAAGAAGCCGCGACTAAAAAAGTCATTATCAATCTTTCTGCCGCGCTTTCCACAAGAAGCAGTCCGAAACTCAATGAAAGCAGGAGTAAAAAAACCGGCATCATTTTTTCGAGCATGTTTTTCAATTCCAACCGACCCCAGCTTAAAACGAGAGATACAAATACGAATATCACCATACCCGATACAATCAGCCATGGGTAAAGTGAAGGATAATCCCGCTGATACCAAAAAATCAGTGCTTCCAGAAGAGCGGCTAAAAACGGTGTCATTCTTAACAGGATCGCCATGGACTGCTTAATTTATAGCGTAATTGTGACGCTTTTACTACGATGCTTCAAGGTTTAGCGGAGGTTACATCAGCCATCACTTCGGCTCGTCCCTCAAAAAGACGGATCGCTAAAAGTTCGGCCTCACCAAAATTCAATTCCCAGGATCCAAAATCGCGCGAAAAAATATAACTCGCGACGCGATAAGCAAAAGTCGCCGGTAATTTATAATCTCCGATCTGAATCGAAACGGGATCCAATGTTATCCTGCCGCCAACAACATCAGGTTTAAAGCGCATAAGCAAATCCACCTTAATCACCCCGCGTTCATACTTACTCAAAAATTCAAAATCAGTCGGCCTGATTACGATCTGCGTAAAAATCTGTTTCCAGCTGGCATCACGCAGGGCGATATCTATAGCCATCATAATGACGCCTGTAAGCTCTCTCTCGTTAAACGAAACCACGTAAGGCGGACTCTCTTTTTCCAGAGCTTCAGAAAAAAAACGACCTCCTAAAAGCACGCTGAATTCTTCGGGGGTCATGGGTTCGGCCTGGACCAGACGGGTGGGAATCGGACCTGTATAAAATCTTGAAAAAAACGGCATCTTTACCAAACCCGTTTTTGCCACAGCATACAACAAACCGAACAGTAAAATCAAAATCGCGAGAGATGCGATAACCGAACAGGATATAACATTTTTACCGATTTTTGGTTTAATTCTAAAAGACGAAGTCGAGGGCGGTAGCGCCGCTTTCTGTTCCGGCAACGCAGTCGTGACTTCGGGCGGCATATCAACGGATCTTCATCAGAATTTGTTTTAAACGATTCAATGCCCCGGGTTCCTGCCTTTCCATTGCCGAGAGAGATAGAATAATTTCCAAGTGATCACCGCGATCAGAACTATTAACGTGTAAAAGCAGAAGATCTTCTTTTATTTTATTTATTTCTTCGGTATTAGAATTTTCGTCCAAAACCCCGGTTAACGATAAAACCCGGGATCGCCAAACTTCGTGCGCGGATGCAGGATCAAACGGTGTCATGTTTTGTCTGACCCGAAAAACATGGGGTGCGATAATTACCAACGAGGCCGCCAAAAAAATAGTTATCGAAACCGAGCATAACAAAACCCATGAAAATATTTTTTGAACAGTTCTACGGGGCGTCATAACAAGCTTATTTCTTGGTTTTGTTGTGACGATAAAGTTCGGAAATAATTACAGACATAGCCGTAGCAACCGGAATAGCCAAAAGCATGCCCACGATTCCAAAAAGCTCCGCACCCACGAGCAGGGCGATTATGGATACTAGCGGATTTAAGCCTACGGCTTTTTGCATTACCTTGGGTACAATAAAATGATTCTCCATCTGCTGGATTCCAAATTGAATAACTATTGCTAAAAGCGCTGTAATCGGCGACTGGGAAAAAGCAATAACAACAACCGGAATACTTACGAGTATGGGCCCAATATACGGAATGAATTCCATAAAACCGCCGAAGATGGCAAGAACTAACGCCGATTTAACCCCAATCAAACTTAAACCGATGTAATACAAGATACCGATTATTAAACCAAGTGCTAATTGACCGATAAGCCAATGGCTAATTTTTTCTTCAACATGCTTCAAAATCGTTATCCATACATCCTGATATTTTTCAGGTACTAAATTTTTAAAAAGTTCCTGAGCCTCACGTTCTTCGACCACTGCATAAAACGCCATGACCAGAACCAATATCAAACCAACTATGCCACCAAAAATCGATGAGATAGTAGAAAAAAAACCGCCGGCGGCTTTTGCCAGTTGGCTGGTAGACATGAGCTGCTTTATATTCTCTGTCAAACCGTATTCCGTGGAAAGTTGCCCGATAGTTTGTTTTAGGTCGCCCAGGGTCTGCCATGAGATTCCAAAATAATCGAGTAGCGATGATGTTTCTTCCAGTATGACGGGTAGAAGCAAAAATGCCACTAAGGCTGTAACTCCCAACATGAGCAAATAGATGCAGACTACGGTTATGCCTTTTGGTATTTTATATTTCGCGAAAAATCTGGCCGCCGGATTCATGAGCGCCGCTAAAAAAACTGCCGCAAAAATCAAAGCAAGAATGTCGCGTAATAAATATAAAAGCCAGATAACCGCCAAAATGCCGATGACTTTCAAAATCGTCCAAACATCTATCAAAACTTTTCGTTCACAAGGTTGAGACATATAGGGTTAGGATATCATAAAAAATTCATGTATTCTTCTAGAAGCTAAATTTAGGATTCAGAAGTTAGTATTAGTAGTCAGCATTCAATAGTTAGGGACTGGAGGCTGGGGGAAGTTTAATCAATGATATGAAACATAACACTGGACAACGCTTTGCTGATAATCGCAAGGTCAGATACGACTACGAGATACTCGAAAAATTCGATGGCGGTTTAGTTTTGAGCGGTCAAGAAGTCAAAGCTATCAGAGAGGGCGGCGCTAAAATCGATGGTGCTCATGTTGCTATGAGTCGTGGCGAATTATGGCTCTTGGGCTCCCACATACGTCCATATTCAAAATCCGGATCGCGCGAGACACACGTGGCGGATCGCAGCCGAAAAATCCTGGTTCATAAAGATGAATTGAAATATTTATTAGGAAAAACAGCGATAAAAGGCTTGACACTCATGCCTTTGGCGTTGTATCCTTCCGGCCGACAGATCAAGCTGTCTTTTGCGTTGTGTCGCGGACAAAAAGCCCCTGATAAACGTGAAAAATTGAAATCCCGTGACATTCTTCGTGAGGTCCATCGACAGTTGCGAGGACGGGATATTGAATAAGGGGATGACGAGCTTCGACGGACGGTTCTTTGACTACCTGCAGACCGAGCTTGGGACGACTCGTAAAACCGACCCAAATCCAAACAACTGCCAATGTTGTTACCAAGGTGAAGAACGCACTTGCTTCGGCAATGCGCGTTACCTCACCTGCTATGGCCCTCGCTTAAACGCATCGGCCATACCGCTCCCCCGCTTCGCGGCCCGACGGGACGGTAAGGAGCGTCATATCTCGGGCTAGGACAAAGCACCCGCATTCAGTTTTGTCTTAAACTTGGCGGATGCGCAGGCGCCGAATCGCTTATCCATTCATAACCCGGCGCTTAAATTCAAGAACGGATCATGTCTGTGGAAGAAGGTAGCAGATACCCGGCCCGGACGGGGGTGCGACTCCCCCCATCTCCACCATGGCGTATAATGACGTCCATCGTGTAACTTGTAGCGTGTAGCGTAAAAAAACGTTGCAGAAACATCAAGCACTCCGAAATTTAAAAATGAGAATACATTATCGTCGACGTGTCCCGCAAAAATTTTTAGGACCCGTCTATCGCGCCAATTACCAAATAAACGCACCTGAAGTGCGCGTGATTGACGACGAAGGAAAATTCCTAGGCGTCCTAAAAACCAAAGAAGCGATCACGATAGCCGAAGAAAAAGAACTTGATTTAGTAGAAGTATCGCCAAAAGACAACCCTCCAGTTTGTAAAATCCTTGATTTCGGAGCTTTCAAATATCAAAAAGATAAAGAACGTCGCGCTCAAAAAGCACATGCTAAAAAAGTCGAAGTCAAAGGTATCCGCCTGTCGGTAAAAATGGGCGCCCATGACCTTAACACGCGTAAAGAACAGGCTTTGGGATTCTTAGAACAAGGTGACAAGCTGAAGCTGGAAATTATTCTACGCGGCCGTGAAAAAGCGCATGGCGAACTGGCCACGGAACGTATAAATGATTTTATTAAAGAAATAGAAAACACTTATCAACTTTTTATAGAACAACCGGTCACACGGCAAAGAGGCAACGTGTCGGCTATCGTTGGACGAAAATCTTAATATATATGAAAACTCATAAAGCAGTATCCAAAAGGATAAAAATTACCAAAAGCGGCAAGCTTTTAAAACGTCATGGCGGACAGGATCATTTTAACGCGCGAAACTCCGGTAAAATAACTCGAAAAAAACGTCGTGACCAAGAGGTGCCAAAAGTTTATGCTAAAAATATAAAGTCTCTCATGCCGTAAAAATATGCCAAGAGTCAAACGTGGAACACATAGAATTAAAAGGAGAAAAAACATTTTAGCCCGGACCAAGGGCATGATGTGGGGGCGTAAATCAAAAATAAGGCTGGCCAAAACCGCCTCACTGAAAGCTGGTGTCCAGGCTTATGTAGGACGCAAGCTAAAAAAACGCAATAATCGTAATCTGTGGCAGATAAAAATAAATGCCGCAGCGCATGAACTAGGTACCACCTATAGCGCGGTCATAAACAAGCTTAAAAAGCAAAACGTGACTATAGATCGCAAAATTTTATCCCAAATCGCTGATAAATATCCTGCTGTATTCACCAAAATTGTAAAATAACATTAGCCCCGGCATAACCGGGGCTTTTGTTATTAAAATTGTTTTTGTTTATATTTTTTTTAATACTTACGTTTTTTGTGATATTCTATTATATATTTTATGGAAACATCTTTTTCATCTTCTCAAGAGGCCGGCTCCAAAGCGCCCAGGCGTCATAGCCGAAAATTCATCAAATATCCGGCGCAACCAAAACCTGTTTCCGAAGAAGAACGCCAG